>JAGPDJ010000424.1 GCA_018057635.1 Ferruginibacter sp.
AAAAAGTTTTGGTCCCGCCATAGCTGTATTTATCATAGTATTCATTCTTGTAATATTGCCGGAGAATGACCTGGCGGGTAAAAACAGTTGGCTGAATATATCTTACCTGGATAAATGGGTGCATGCCTGTATGTTTGCCGTTATGACCTTCTTATTTCTATTGCCCATAGCAGAATCAAACATGTTTAAGAAGGTAAAACGCCATTATTTTATCAGGATTGGCCTGGCTGCCTGTATGTGGGGGTTAACCACTGAATTTATACAGAAATTCTTCATTCCAACCCGTAGTTTCGATCTGCTCGACTGGGCTGCAGATACAGCCGGAGTTTTAATTGCAATTATTTATTGCAGGAAGTTTCACAATCGCTAAAGCCTTTACCAGGCTTGTTTCATATTAATTTACCTTACATTTGCTATATGCTAAATACCGAGAACATGGAGTACAATACAACGAGAAATTTTTTAGTCATGAGGGAGTATGGCCGCCATATACAAAAAATGGTGGAATATCTTTTAACATTGGAGGATAAAGAGGAAAGACAAAAAAATGCTTACGCTGTTATTGAGTTAATGGGGTTCTTAAACCCGCACCTGAAGAATGTGGAAGATTTTCGCCATAAATTATGGGATCATCTTTTTTTGATCAGCGATTTTAAACTGGATGTGGAAAGCCCTTACCCGATACCAACCAGGGAAACACTTAAAGCAAAACCGGAAAGGCTCAGGTATCCTAAAAAATATCCAAAGTTCAATCACCTGGGTAAAAATATTGAAGTAGTTATTGATAAAGCACTGAAAGAAGAGAATCCTGAAAAAAGGCAGGGCTTTGCCAATGCCATTGCTTATTACATGAAACTTACTTATAGCAACTGGCATAAAGAGCTGGTTCATGACGATTCTATTCAGAGTGAGCTGAGTACCATGACCAAAGGGCAACTTGAATTTAACAACAGGCCATTTGTAAAGCATCGTACCGACAGCCACATGGACCGCGATGACTATGCCGGAGCCGGCCGCAATCAATACCGCAAAAGTTTTGGAAGCCGTGATAACCGTGGCGGTAGTGGTGGCCGTGATAACCGCGGTAGCGGAGGAGGAAGAGATAACCGCGGCGGTAATGGTGGCCGTGATAATAACCGAAATTTCAAAAAAAGATATTGATCATAAACAAATCTTTAAAATCCCTGGTGTTATTTATTACATCAGGGATTTTTATTTACGTTTGCTGTTTTTAAAGATGGTCCGGTTAAAACAGGTATGAGGCTAACGAAGTGATGTAAACAAAACAAATTAGGAATAACCACTTATGAAAAAATGGTTCATATTTTAGGATAGTATAATTCGTGCAATTCGTGTAATTCGTTTTAATTCGTGTAATAAATAAACTAATGAGCATATTTGAAGTAAGGGGAGGAAAAAAACTTTCAGGAGAAATAACACCACAGGGCGCTAAAAATGAAGCCCTGCAGATCATCAGTGCCGTATTGCTTACTGCAGATGAAGTTGTTGTAAATAATATTCCGGATATTATAGATGTAAACCTGCTGATAGAACTGTTGCATGAAATGAATGTGAAGGTTGACCGCATCAACAGGCATACCTGCAGTTTTAAAGCTGATGATGTGAACGTAGAATACCTGCAAAGTGAAGCGTACCATAAAAAAAGCGGGCGTTTAAGGGGTTCCGTTATGCTGGCCGGACCATTGCTGGCAAGATTTAAAAAAGCATATCTGCCAAAACCCGGTGGCGATAAGATAGGCCGCCGAAGGCTTGATACACATATTATTGGTTTTGAAAAATTAGGTGCCAGTTTTAATTATGATGAAAACACCGGTTTTTTTAAATTGGAAGCTCAGGAGCTCAAAGGAGCATATATGCTGCTGGATGAACCGAGTGTAACCGGAACCGCCAATATACTGATGGCCGCTGTGCTATCTCAAGGCACTACAACTATTTACAATGCTGCCTGCGAACCATATATACAGCAATTGTGTAAAATGCTGGTACGAATGGGTGCAAAAATTGAAGGGATATCCAGTAACATGCTGATCATTCACGGAGTTGAAAAACTATCCGGAACCAGCCATACGATGTTGCCGGATATGATAGAAGTAGGAAGCTTTATCGGGCTGGCAGCCATGACTCAAAGTGAGATCACCATCAAAAATGCAGGGGTGAAAGAACTTGGAATGATACCGGATAAATTTCAGCAGCTTGGTATCCGGATGGAATTTATTGGTGATGATATTCATATTCCTGCACAGGATATTTATACGGTTAATAAATACTTAGACGGGGCCATATTAACGGTTTATGATCATCCCTGGCCCGGGTTTACACCCGATCTGCTGAGTATCATCATCGTTACAGCCATCCAGGCAAACGGCAGCGTACTCATTCACCAGAAAATGTTTGAAAGCAGGTTGTTCTTTGTTGACAAACTGATTGAAATGGGTGCACAGATCATTCTCTGCGATCCTCACCGGGCTGTTGTGATAGGGCTAGAACGCGAACAGCAATTGCGGGGCATTACCATGAGCAGTCCGGATATACGTGCCGGTGTTGCATTACTCATAGCTGCACTCAGTGCAACAGGAAAAAGCACCATTCAGAATATAGAACAGATAGACAGGGGTTACC
>JAGPDJ010000425.1 GCA_018057635.1 Ferruginibacter sp.
GCACACCAATATTCACTGGCATGGTTTAAAAATTCCTGCACTGATGGACGGTCATCCTGACCAATTGGCCAATGCAGGCGGGACATTCCGTTACCAGTTTACGGTTAATCAAAGAGCTGGCTTAAGCTGGTATCATCCGCACCCTCATGAAATGACCGGGAAACAGGTTTTCCAGGGATTGGCGGGTTTGTTTATCATCAATGATGCTGAAGAGGCTGCACTGAATCTTCCATCAGGGCAGTATGAAATTCCATTAGTGATACAAGACAAACGAATCACTAGTACAGGTATTAGTTATAATCCGTCAATGGAAGAAGTTATGGCGGGTTTCATGGGAGAATCAATTGTAGTGAATGGTGTTTATTCGCCCTATACAGATGTAGCTACCCGCTATTACCGCCTTCGCTTCTTGAATGGCTTTAATGCAAGAGTGTATAATCTTGCATTCAGCAATAATGCTGATATGACAATAATCGGTAACGATGGAGGACTGTTAAAAAACCCTGTTACAGTAAAAGAAATATTGATAGCCCCGGGAGAAAGATTAGACGTGCTGGTAAACTTTGCTGGCAACACTATTGGCACAGAAATATTCCTGCTCAGTAAGGAATTTGCGAGTGGTGGTGATGCACAGGGAAAGCAATCTTTCCGCATCATGAAGTTTAAAATAGCCACGTCAATTACAGACACATTTACTGTTCCGGCGAATCTTACAGCCATGACTGCTATTGCGGCATCTTCCGCAGTAAAAACAAGAACCTTTGATATTTCCAATGCAATGGAACATCATGGGTATCCAATGAATGATGGTATGCAGATGCGCCACCGTATCAATGGTAAATTGTTTGACAGCAGCCGAATTGATGAAAATATTTCAGCCAATACAAACGAGATATGGGTGTTTGATAATAGCAAAGGTGATGAACCACATCCTATGCACCTGCACGGTGTATTTTTCCAGGTATTGGGACGGTCAGGGGGCAGGGGAAATTTGATTGCATCGGAAAATGGCTGGAAAGACACAGTACTGATAATGCCGGGAGAAACAGTAAGAGTGATTGTTCCCTTTGAAAGCAACACAGGAATATTTGTTTTCCATTGTCACAACCTGGAACACGAAGATGATGGCATGATGTTACAGTATCAATTGAGTTAATTAAAACATACCATGAAGAAAGTTTTATTGATAATTACCTTGGTCGTAATGATTGTTTCCGTTGCCTGTAATAATAAGAAAACTCCTCATGCTGATCATCAAACAGCAGTTTCAAAAGATATTTACACTTGCCCGATGCCGGAAGATTCAGTATTCAGCGACAAGCCCGGAACCTGCCCTAAATGCGGAATGGAGTTGGTAAAAATGGAACAAGACAATCACCAGCATGAGAAAGT
This sequence comes from Ferruginibacter sp., assembly GCA_018057635.1. The sequence continues at coordinate 1,393 of JAGPDJ010000425.1, forward strand.
CGAATACACTTGTCCTATGCACCCTGAAGTAATTAAAGACAAACCCGGTGCCTGCCCGATCTGCGGAATGGACCTGGTGAAAAAAGAAACAAGCAGCAAGAAGGTAGGGGATATTGAAATGGAGTCGCTGCTTAGACCAACCAATGAATTTGTTGTGTCATCTATTTCTGTAACCACAATTCAACAAAGGGGAGAACAAATAGAGATAGAGGCATTGGGCAATATTGCTTATGATACCAGGCAGGTAGGAAGCATTTCAGCAAGAGTTTCCGGCAGAATAGAAAAATTATATGTTCGTTACCGGTATCAGAAAATAAGCAAGGGACAAAGGATACTGGATATTTACAGCCCTGAATTGTTGACGGCACAACAGAATCTGTTATTCCTTTTAAAGAATGATGCAGATAACTCCGCATTTATTGAGTCAGCAAAAGAAAAATTATTGTTATTGGGCATGAGCAATGAACAATTACAGCAGATTATTAAGTCGGGTAAGCCCTCTTTAACAATAGCCGTGTACAGCAATTACAGTGGCCATATTCATGAATCGGCAAACGGGGGCAAGATGAATAACGAAGCCGGTTCTATGAATGATATTTCCTTAATAACCGAGGAGCTTTCATTAAAAGAAGGAATGTATGTACAGAAAGGCCAGTCAGTTTTTACCGTGTTTAATCCTGATAAAGCATGGGCTGTACTCAATGTTTACGGAGACAATCAGTCATTGGTAAAAACAGGAAATACGGTGAGAGTTGTGCCAGAAACAGCTACGCAGAAAGACTTCAGGGCCGTGATTGATTTTATTGAGCCATTTTACCGGAAAGAAAGTAAAACACTTACAGCAAGAGTGTACTTTAATAACAGTGTGTTGAAAATTCCCGTAGGCAGTCAGGTAAGGGCCACTATATTCGGAAATACAAAGGAGGCGTTTTGGTTGCCCAAAGAGGCTGTTCTTTCATTAGGAATGGACAAGGTTGTATTTCAGAAATCAGCTGGCGGCTTTAAAGCAAAAAAAATTAAAACAGGTATCATGCATGAAAAACATATTCAGGTAATGAGCGGACTAACGGCAACAGATTCTGTTGCCGTCAATGCACAGTTTTTGATGGACAGTGAAAGTTTCATTAAAGTAAAAGATTGATTATGCGTTATATTATAATAGCAATAACAGCCATTTTGTTTTTTACCTCCTGTAAAAGCAAAAATGAAACACTCCAGGACCCTGATACCTATTATACC
>JAGPDJ010000064.1 GCA_018057635.1 Ferruginibacter sp.
AAGATCCAGGTTGTTGAACTTTGGCTGGATAAAAAAAATCCGGGTGAAATAAAACTAAGTGAGGAGATTAATTTTAATGATAAGTCGATTTTATTAATAGATGATGTGGCAAACAGCGGCAGAACCATGTTGTATGCATTAAAACCTTTGTTGCAACATAAGCCGAAGCAGATAGAAACACTTGCTTTGGTAGAAAGAACTCATAAAAAATTCCCGATAGCAGTTGATTATATAGGTTTATCAATTTCTACCAGCTTACAGGAGCATATCATTGTTGATGTTGAAAATGGTGAAATAGCCGGAGCAAGAATGGAATAACCTCAAATGAATTATAATTGATACCCAGGTTTGCTTAGATGTGTAACCAGTTCCACTTGAATTTTCCATTTGAAAATTCTAAAGAAGGTGCAGGGAACTTTATCACGTTCAACAGGTTGAGAGCAAATTTTATCCCTTTCTTTTTTGTTTTTATTTTGGTAAGGTCAATATCCGGTGCCAGGTACCATTGCCTGTATCTTTTTATATCAGTACGGTCAAAAGTAACATTTCCATATTTATCGGTACTAAGATTCCTGTTTGCACCAAAAAGCCCTTCAGCGCCCGTTCCTACAGATATTTGCAGCCATTTCGGTATCCGTGATTGAGGAAAGAACGACCGAAGGCTTGTGCTCAGCCAGTATGTCTGGCCATTGTAATCTTTTAAAAGTCGTTCTGAGGTGCTTTTTCCGAAAATTTCTGCGCTTCGGCTGTTCAATGAAGCATCCTTGTAATGCTTTCTGTAAAACGACCATTTCATTTGAATACGTTGTTCGTCCCAGGCAAGTTCCTGTGCAATGAACATACCACTGCCGGCAATATTTGCAGCAAAATCGCCCCAGCTCCATCCCCATTGGCTGCTGAATCCATCCAGTGTTTCAATAACAGTCTGGTAAAATACACCGCTCAATCCACCTATCCATATCCGTTTTTTCCTGCTGATACCTGTCCAGCGCCACATCTCCATGCTGATCTTACTTTCTATATATGCACTGTAAACATGCCCTACCTTATCTATTTGCTTCCACTCTTTAATATCATTGAATGAATGTAAACTGGTTTGCGGGTAATTTTTATACCAGGCAGCATATAAACCTGCCATCAATGTACCATAGGCAGTAACATTCGTAACGGCAATCAGTCTTACTCTTTTCTTATTATAGGGAAAATGCAAAACATCCTTTTCAGAAGCGGAATAAAATGTATCTGCAATTTTTTTTACAGGTAAAATAGTATCAGTAAAATGATTTTTTTCGTGGTTTATATTAGAAGAATCCTGTCCCATGCAAAAAGTTATTGCCATAAAGCAGATTACCAAACAGGCAATTGTTTTACAGAATTTTCCGTAAATACTGATAAATGACAATAAAATTCCCCTGCAAAAATCATGAAGGGACAAAACAGGCTTCATAAAAACAAAAATAACTGTAAATGATGTTAATGAGGTATGAATATTATATTTTTGAAGCTGTTAAAAAATAATATATGGATAGTAATACAGAAATGAAAATCAACACCTGGTTACAGGGCAATTATGATGATGCTACCAAAGCTGATATCAGGCGTTTGCAAACGGATAACCCGGAAGAACTGAATGAATCATTTTACAAGAACCTCGAATTCGGTACCGGGGGCCTGCGTGGCATCATGGGTGTAGGTTCTAACCGGATGAACAAATATACGGTAGGCATGGCTACACAGGGCTATGCCAATTACCTGAAACAATGTTTTGGCAATGATGTTAGTGTTGCCATAGCACATGATTGCCGTAACAACAGCCGGAGTTTTGCTGAGATAACTGCAAATGTTTTTGCAGCCAATGGTATTAAAGTATATTTATTTGAAGCGCTTCGGCCCACGCCTGAACTTAGTTTTGCCATCAGGCATTTTAAATGCAAGGGAGGGGTGGTTTGTACAGCCAGCCACAATCCAAAAGAATACAATGGCTACAAGGCGTATTGGGATGATGGTGCCCAGATCGTATCTCCACATGATAAGAATATCATTGCCGAAGTAGAAAAGATCGTTTCTGTTGATGATGTAAAATGGACAGGCGGCGAATCAAATATTACGATCATCGGAAAAGAAGTGGATGAAGCATACCTGGATATGGTGCAGGCATTAAGCATTTACCCGGATATTTGTAAAGCTCAACACGACCTGAAAATTGTTTACACTCCAATACATGGCACTGGAATAATGCTGGTACCGGCAGCCCTTAAACGCTGCGGTTTCGATAATGTTCATGTGGTAGCCGAGCAAAGCACACCGGATGGCAATTTTCCTACAGTGATCTATCCAAACCCGGAAGAAACAGAAACCATGAGCATTGGCCTGAAGAAAGCAAAGGAACTGGATGCTGATATATTACTGGGCACAGACCCTGATGCAGACAGGGTGGGTATTGGTGTAAAGAACAACAAAGGCGAATGGATTCTGATGAATGGCAACCAGACTGCCTTGCTCGCATTTAATTATATGATTGAAGCCCGCAAAGCCAAAGGAATTGCGAAACCGAATGATATGGTAATCAAAACCATTGTTACAACAGACCTCATTGATGTGATTGCCAAAGAAAACGGGGTTGCCTGTTACAATGTACTTACCGGCTTTAAATGGATCGCTTCGCTTATTAAAGAAAAGGAAGCGAATGAAAATTATATCATTGGTGGAGAAGAAAGTTTTGGATTAATGATAGGTGATAAGATAAGAGATAAAGATTCAGTAAGTGCCGTAACCATACTTTGTGAAATGGCTGCTTATGAAAAAAGTAAGGGTCGTAGCCTGTTCGATAAATTACTCGACATTTATATGCAGTATGGTTTTTATAAAGAAAGCCTGGTAAGTATAACAAAGAAAGGAATGAATGGTGCTGCAGAAATTGCCAATATGATGGAAGCCGACCGTAAATCACCGCCAAAAATGATTGATGGAATACAGGTGAAAGAACTGCTGGATTATGAACTGCAGGTAGGGAAGAATCTTATCACCGGCGAAACCTGGAAAATTAACTTACCAAAGAGCAATGTTTTACAGTTTTTACTTGAAGATGGAAGTAAAATTTCTGCCCGCCCAAGCGGTACAGAGCCTAAGATTAAATATTATTTCAGTGTAAATACAAAGCTTAACAGTATTGCAGATTTTGAGCGAACAGAAAAAGAGCTGGATGGCAAGATCGCACGGATTGAAAACGAGCTCGGGGTTAAATAAACTGAAACTGATTGATAATATGAAAATGCCGGATGTTTTACTGCCGGCATTTTTTTATATTGCATGTACTTACAATAAAATAATAACAGTCAACAGTATAATTGTTATTATTCAAGTGAACAGCATATGAGAAGATTTGAAGACACATACCGCCACAAGGGTTTACGGAAAAAGTTAATAGATTCACTGAGGGAAAAAGGGATCAATGATGAACAGGTACTTTCTGCCATGAACAATATACCGCGTCATTTTTTCCTGGATACTGCCCTGGATAATATTGCTTATGAAGACAGGGCTTTTCCCATTGCCGAAGGACAGACGATCTCCCAGCCATACACCGTTGCATACCAGACCCAACTGCTGCAGGTTAAACCCCAGGAAAAGATACTGGAAATTGGTACAGGAAGCATTTACCAGGCAACCGTACTGGCAGAAATGGGAGCCAAGGTATTTACCATAGAAAGGCAAAAAGCATTGTTTGATAAAACAAAACAATTTGTGCTTAAATCAAAATATCCGGGGATAAAGTTTTTTTATGGTGATGGATTTGAAGGCCTGCCAACATATGCACCATTTGATAAAGTGATCATAACCGCTGCAGCTCCTTTTATTCCACCAAAACTAATAAGCCAGTTAAAACCCGGAGGTACAATGGTAATACCTGTTGATGCAGGTGAACATCAAAGAATGCTGCGCATCATTAAAAAAGAAGATGGCAGTACAACAGAAGAAACATTTGAAAATTTTTCATTTGTTCCCATGCTTGCAGGAAAGAACAGGTAGCTTTTAAATATTGACAATAGTGTAAAAGTTAAAAGGTAATAAAGTTGATTAAGTTAAAAAAGTTTCATTGTTGAGACGTCAAACATCAAACATCAAACATCAAACATCAAACATCAAACATCAAACTTTTCTCATGCGTTTCTATTCCCGATTTGTTTTTATTTGTAATTGCTGTTTTATTGTTGCAGTTATCTTATGGTGGATAGAAAAGTCGCGACGTTTGCAAGGCAACTACAACGGGTTAATAAAATTTCAACCCCTGGAAGCTACGCTGATCATTTTAGGATACGGGGCCATATTTTTTAATATTTTTTTTGTTTTGATGTCATTATATTGGTTCATAACCAAACGCAATCCGGGAATTCCGCGATGGATAATTTATTTCAATATTTGTATTTTTCCGGCCCAGGTATATTATTTCTTTTTTCTGTAAAAAAAATAAATGATGATACACAATATTCTTAAAAGCAAAAGCACCCGCTTGTTTATCATATTGGGTGGCTTTTTTATTGCAAATGCTTTGATAGCCGAAGTGATAGGTGTAAAGATTTTTTCTATGGAAGACAGCCTGGGAATACCAAGGGCAAATATTAATCTCTTCGGATCTCCTTTCAGCTTTCATTTAACCGCAGGAGTTTTGTTATGGCCGGTAGTATTCATTATGACAGATATCATCAATGAATACTATGGCCCAAAGGGTGTGAAATTCCTATCTTACCTGTCAATTGGTTTGATCAGTTATTCATTTTTTATTTACAATTCAGCCATCGGCCTGGCCCCTTCTGAATATTTTTCTATTGGCAACGGTATAGATAAACCTGATGCAGCTTTCAGGGGCATATTTGGCCAGGGATTGTGGATCATCATAGGCTCCATCATTGCATTCCTGATAGGTCAGTTGCTCGATGTATTCGTTTTTCACAGGATTAAAAAAATGACCGGTGAAAAATACATCTGGCTTCGTGCTACCGGCTCCACACTGGTCTCTCAATTGGTTGATAGTTTCGTAGTGCTATTTATCGCATTCTATATTGGGAAACGTTTACAGCAGGGGCAGGGCGACCCCTGGAGTATCCACCAGGTACTGGTAACCGGTACCGGAAATTATATCTATAAATTCATAGTAGCTATCCTGCTTACGCCGGTAATTTATCTTATTCATAATGCCATTGAAAAATACCTTGGACACGATACTGCCAACGAAATGAAAAAAGCAGCTATGTATAAGGAAAGTGAATAAATCTATCCTGACACTTCTTACTTACTTTTAAAGAACATTTTTTTTAAGTAAATAATCATTTATTTAAATGCTGTTATCTGTTGCTGCAGCAACAGCATTTATGCGTAGCTGTTACTTTAGCGAAATTATTACTTACACTTCCCTGTATAATAAACTTTAAAGTGGCTGCCACCTGATAGAACTGCCCAAAGTTTTATGTTTCTTTTGCATTTTCCACAGATCCAATGTTCCAAAAACAGCCTTGGGGCTCTGCCTTTCAACCGAATTGATTACCATGTCTTCATTTAACTGGTCTTTTTTTTCCTGTTCACCGGAATATAAAGCCATATCTTCTGTACTCATTTTCATTTTATTAAATTTAAATATTTGATACACATATTATCTGGCTGTGTATATGCCGTTTAATAAACTCATACCCGTTTAAGGGATTGAGTTGTTTGTTAATTTGATCCGGATTAAAATTGCGCCGCAAAGTTACTGTATAAAACGTGCTGCCTTAACTAAAAAGTGTTAAAGAGTGTTAAAGTTTTTTTTGAAGTACCTTTTTTTTGAAATACATGTTCTGCTATTGGTATTATGAGATTAGTAATGAAGCTTAGTTCGTATCCTATTTAAAAAAATATGTAAATGACCTTCGGAAGCCAATTTTTATCATTTATTTCCGATAGATATGTATGAAATGGCATTTCAGTTTATACTGTCTTTTTTTTATCCGGTATGATTAATTATATTGCTTTATTACAAACTTTATTAGAAGTTTTAATTCCTGCTTTACTAAGTGAAAAGAACTATGGGGAAGTATGCGTTTTTGTACATATTTATTTTAACCTGCTGCCTGCAGATCAGTTCTTTTGTGTCGGCTCAGGTAACAGGTAAGGAGGATACCTTTTTTTTAGCCAGAAAAAAGGGTTTGTGGGGTAAATTGGGAAGAAGTATCACTACTACTCCGGAATCTGAACCACCTGTAAAGATTGCAGATCCCTATGAAAAGTTCAGGGGACGAATAATTCGATCTGTTGAAATTCATACACTTGGCTTCAATCAAAACCTGGATGATACAACCATTGTAAAAGACAATTTAGCACTCAGAATCGCTAACAGGGTGCACATTAATACAAAACGATCTGTTATACGTAATCACCTTTTTTTTAAGCAAGGCGATAAGTTTTTGCCTTTGTTAATTTCAGACAATGAAAGTTTTTTACGTAATCAGCCTTTTTTACAGGATGCCCTTATTGTAGTTGTTCCGGATGAAATATCCGGAGATTCTGTGGACATTGCAGTGCTCACAAGAGATGTATTTTCTATAGGCGGAAGTGTAAATGCAAATACCAGCAGGATTCGTACAGAATTACGGGAAGAAAATATTGCAGGAAGCGGGTCCCAGATATCCTTAAGTGGAATTTATGATTTAGACAGGAAACCTCAAACCGGACTTGGGGCAGAATTTATTTTGCGAAATATAAGGGGAACTTTCCTTAACTGTATGGCAGGATTTACAACTTTTCAAAATGCTTTCAACAGCGGCCGTTTTGAAGAAAATTCATCTTATTTATTGTTGGAAAAACCATTGGTAAATCGTTATAGTAAGTGGACTGCATTTTTGGAAATTGCAAGTAATAAAACTTTCAATGCGTATATTTCAGATTCAATTTATCAGTCAGATTCAAAATATAAATACAACAACGTAGATATCTGGGCAGGATATAACTTTAGCAGCAAAGGAAAAAAGGGCACAGATTCATATAAACATTTACGTCATTTTATAGCCTTTCGAACATTTTATAGAAAATTTGATATAGTTCCTGAAAAATTCAACGGAACATTCAGATTCGATTATGCTGATATAAATGGCGCCTTGTTTTCCTATAGCCTCTACCGGCAGAATATTTACAGAACAAATTACATTTATGCATTTGGTAGAAATGAAAACGTGCCGGTAGGGTTTAGTGCAAGTATCATTGCAGGCTGGACAAATAAAGAAAACAGGCACCGCCCATATTACGGCCTCGAATTTGAAGGGAGTAAATTTTCTTCCAGGGGTATTTATAGTTTTTATAAAGTTAAAGCAGGAGGATCGCATAAGAATGGCAAAATGGAAGATGTAGATCTTTTAATCAGCGTAGATCATTTTACAAGATTAAGGAAAGTAGCAGATAGATGGCGTAACCGTAATTTTATTTCATTTTCTTACACCAAGCAACTCGACTATACCATTAATACACCACTGTTTTTAAAGAGTGATTTTGGTTTGCCTTATTTCCGTGGAGGAACCATTGAGGCAGAAGAAAGGGCTACAGTTAAACTTGAAACAGATTTTTACAACCTGAACAAAATTTGGGGTTTCAGGTGTGCCCCTTTTTTATTTGGAGATTTTAGTATTTTAAAACCAGTAAATCAACGCCTGGTAAAATCGGATGGTTTTTCTGCAATGGGAGGGGGAATAAGAGTGAGAAATGAAAACCTTGTTTTTGGAACCATAGAATTAAAAGGATTTTATTTTCCCCGTACACTTGAAGGTATGCGAGACTGGAAAGTAGAACTGATTACTAAAGTTAGATTTAGATTCAACAGTAATTTTATCAGGAAGCCCGATTTCATAGTTACAAATTAATCTTCATGAAATGTTTACAAAACACGAAATGTCAAATACCAGGCAGAAATTCTGGACAAGCCTTGGTCAATACCTGGCACCCATTCCCGGAGCTGGTGGAGAAAAGATAAACTGGATCAATTATAAAACCGGTATCCGAAATATTAACCTTAAGATGGATGTTACCAGCGATCATGCCTATATCGCCATAGAGATTTCACACAAAGACGCAGAAATGCAACAATTATATTTTGATAAAATATTAACAATGAAACCCGGTTTTGACAGTACACTGAATGAAAAATGGATTTGGGAAAGTAACGCAGAAGTTGACGGCAAAAAAATCAGCCGTATTTACAAAACACTCACTGATGTGAATATATTTTCAGAAAAAGACTGGCCGGGAATAATTTCATTTCTAAAATCCCGTTTATTACTACTAGATAGATTTTGGTTTGAAAACAGCGATTTCATTGAACTTCATGGATAAATCCCTGAAATAATAAATTATCAAAGTAAATACAAATATCATAATTTCAGAATATCACTTTCTTTATGGTGGCCCTGCGTGGTATTTCAGCAGCATTGATTTCCATAGAATCCCTGATCGTTAAAATGCCGCTCTCATCAGGAAGCTTATTTATTGTTTTGATCTTTGCTATGAATAATTTAGCCTGCTTCTTACTTAATTCTCGTAGTGAAAAAGCCAGGTAATATTCTCCTTCTTTTCCCATTGGTCCAATATGGCTTGCAGTGATACGCTGAATTTTATTTTTCTTTTTAAATACATTGATAAAATCTATAACAGGTTTATCTGAAGGAACACCACAACAAATACTCTGAAAAGAAACAACCAAAGGATAAGTGGTTTTTGAACTGTCCTGTGCAACCAGTTTTCCGGTTATCATGAATATGAAACATGTTAAAATAGAAAAAGCTTTCATTTGTGTAAAGTTAAAATTTCTAAAGGGGATAATAATAATATTGATTTGCTTATTACCGGTAATTGGATGAAATAGTATAACAAACCTTATCATTTATCCGCTTAAATACTTCTCCGTTTAATTTCTGAAGTTCAAGCTGTTTCCGGTTATCTAGCAGCCTGCCTTCTTTGCCGTAAACTTGGGGTTTTGAAAAAAAGTTAGGGTAAAATTATTTTTTATTTGAAAATATGGATTTAATTCAATTTGGTTAACAGAAATTAAAAATAACGGATTTTTA
>JAGPDJ010000065.1 GCA_018057635.1 Ferruginibacter sp.
GATATGGAAACTGGTGAATGGCCCCAATAGCGAACCCAAACTGAACTATATTCCATATTCCACTTTTGGAAATTATGAAGACGTAATGAGAAGGGTGCCTGATATAACTAAACTATGCAGCACTTTTGATTTTAAGCCGGAATGGGACCTTGATAAAGGATTAAGTGTAACCATTGACTGGCAAAAACAATTTCTGCTCTGATAAAAAAGCCTTAGTAAAAATGCAATCAAAAAAATGGGGTATCGTTGGCGGTGGAATCATGGGTATGACCCTTGCCCACAGGCTGGCACAACAAGGCCATCAGGTAACCATTTTTGAAGCTGCGCCGGAGATTGGCGGGTTGGTTAGTTCCTGGAAAATGCCCACCGGATCTGAAAAGAACAAGCAAGAAATTGAATGGGATAAATTTTATCATGTGATACTTTTATCAGATTTCAGAACCAGGAGTATTTTAAAAGATATAGGGCTGGAAGACAAGATTGAATGGGTAGAAACGAAAACAGGATTTTATATTAATGGTAAACTGTATTCAATGTCTGATACCATTGAGTTCCTGAAATTCCCCACACTCAATTTATTTGATAAGTTCCGGCTCGGGCTTACAATCATTGTTGCTTCCAGGATAAAGAACTGGAAACGACTTGAAAAAATTCCGGTAACTACCTGGCTTAAACGTTGGTCGGGATCAAATACCTATAATAAGATCTGGTTGCCCCTGTTACGTGCCAAACTTGGAGAAAGTTATACAAAAACCTCTGCTGTTTTTATCTGGGCTACTATACAACGATTGTATGGAGCCAGGCGCAGCGGACTTAAAAAAGAAATGTTCGGATTTGTTCCGGGCGGTTATAAAGTTGTGATAGAAGCGTTTAAACGTACTTTATTGAACGAATCTGTTCATATAAGAACGAGTACTTCCGTTACAGAAGTAAAGACAGGTGCAGATAATAAACCACTCATCAAGCTTACCGATGATAGCGTAGAATCCTTCGACGAAGTGATTGTTACGTTGCCTTCCCCCATTGCCACAAGGCTCTGCACCGGTCTTTCACCACTGGAAAAACAACAGCTAAATAATATTGAATACCTCGGAGTTATCTGTGTTGCTGTTCTGATGGATAAACCGATCAGTGAGTTTTATATCACCAACATCACAGATGCAAGATTTCCTTTTACAGGAATAATTGAAATGACAGCATTGGTAAACAAAGCATACCTGGATGGACATACCCTGATTTACCTGCCAAAATATGTAAGCACTGATGATCCGCTATTTAAACAATCTGACGAGGAGATCAGGGATTACTTTATTAGTAACTTTAAAAACATGTATCCGCTGATTACTGATGATAATATAAAATTTGCCGGTGTTGCCAGGGCAAATCATGTGATTACAGTAGCTAAATTAAATTACTCAGAAACTTTACCGGGTGTTCAAACATCAGTTCCCAATGTATATATTGTGAATACATCACACATTATAGACGGCACCCTGAATGTAAATGAAACAGTACGGGTTGCAGAAACAAAACTGGAAGAAATATTGAAGCAATGAAAAAGAAAAGACTAATGGCAAGTATTTCCCTTGATCTGGATGATCAATGGTCGTACATGAAAGTTCATGGTGATGAGGGTTGGGATAAATTCCCTTCATACCTTGATGTGGTATTGCCCATAACACTGGATGTACTGGATAAGCTTGATATCAAGATCACTTTTTTTATTGTAGGCCAGGATGCCGCTATTGAAAAGAACCATGCTGTTTTAAAAACCATTGTTGACCGTGGCCATGAAGTTGCCAATCATTCTTTTCACCATGAATCATGGCTTAAAACTTATTCCAAAGAAAAGATAGAAGCTGAGATCATACACGCTGAGGAAGCAATACTAAAAGCAACGGGTAAACGAACTAATATGTTCCGGGGCCCGGGGTTCAGCTGGAGCAACGACCTGCTGGAAGTACTGGAAAAACGAAATTATATTTTTGATGCATCGCTGCTGCCAACATATATTTCGCCGCTTATGCGTAAATATTATTTCTGGAAATCAAATCTTTCTAAAGAAGAAAAAGAAAGCAGGAAGGAGTTGTTTGGCTCATTTAAAGAAAGTTTTTATCCGTTGAAACCATATACCTGGCGGTTTAAAAATAAAAAGACCTTGTTGGAAATTCCGGTTACTACCATGCCGGTTTTTAAAATTCCGTTTCACCAGAGTTATTTGTTATTCATCAGTAATATATCAACCGGGCTGATGAAATTTTATTTACGATTCGCCATCATGATGTGTAAAGTAACACGAACACAACCCAGTTATTTGTTACACCCGCTCGACCTGATAGGAAAGGATGTTGTTCCGGAACTTGCCTTTTTCCCGGGTATGAATGTACTCAGCCCAAGAAAGTTGCAAATATTTGAAACAACCATGACCATATTGAAAAATAATTTTGAGTTATTACCGATGGGAGAATTTGCAGCCAGGGTTAAACCGGTAAAAACCATTTCACTGGAATCGTAATTTAAAAAGGAATAAAAAATGAAAATATTCTCCATAGTTGGCGCACGGCCCCAGTTCATTAAACTGGCACCTTTGTCGGCAATGCTGGCCGGCCTTCATGAAGAATATATTGTACACACCGGCCAGCATTATGACTATGCCATGTCTGAAAAGATATTTCTCGATCTTGGCATCCGGAAGCCCGATATACACCTGAATACGGGTTCCGGAACACAGGCATTTCAGACAGGAGAAATGCTGGTTAAGCTGGAAGCAGCCATGCTGGAAAAGAAACCGGATATCATCATTGTTTTTGGGGATACCAATTCTACACTGGCGGCAGTTATAGCAGGTTCAAAACTAAACATTCCTATTATACATATAGAAGCCGGGCTCAGAAGTTATAACAGGTCTATGCCGGAAGAGATAAACCGGATTGTGGCTGATCATGTATCGCAATATCTGTTTGTGCCAACTCAAAATGCTGCAGATATATTAAAAAATGAAGGTTTGGAAAAAAATACCTATTTTACGGGCGATATCATGGTTGATACGATGAAGAATAATATCAAAATCGCACTTCAGCATTCAACCGCTATCCAGGACCTATCGCTTCAAAACCAGCAGTATAACCTACTTACACTACACCGAAATTATAATGTTGATAATTCGGACATTCTTGAGCATATTTTAAATGAACTTGGTGATCTGGAAGAAAAGATTATTTTTCCAGTACATCCGAGAACACGGAAAATGCTGGATTCGTCTTACAAGATTCCGGAGAATATACAGTTGACCGAGCCCCTGGGTTACCTTGATTTTATAACCCTGGAGCATGCTTCTAATAGAATCATAACTGATTCAGGAGGAATACAAAAGGAAGCATATATTCTTCGTAAGCCATGTGTTACTTTACGAACAGAAACAGAATGGATTGAAACTGTAAATGAAAAATGGAATTGCCTTATTAATCCGACAGATAAACTGATTGCCTCTACAATTGCAGGATTTAAAGTACCCGAAAACCAAAAAGAAATTTTTGGAAATGATGTTGCACAGAAAATGGTGAATATAATTAACACGATTCATTAGATTCACCAGGCATTGTTTCCGGACGTATTTTATTTTTTAAGCAATAAAAAACACGGCAATGCATTTAACAATTCCAGATCAGGGGTTACTAAGCAAAACAGGAGAAGTGGATTATTTTGACTGGAACTATAAGTTCCCGATAAAGTACATTCAGCGGTACAGGTTTAAAAAGATCATAAAATTGATGGGAAATAAAAAGTACCATACAATATTGGAAGTAGGAACCGGCAGTGGTATTTTTTTACCGGAATTGTCAAAACATTGTGATGAAATATATGCCATTGATGTGCATTCGAAATTTGATCACATCCATAATGTATGCAGGAATTACAATGTTACTAATTACAACCTGAGTACACAAAGTATTGAAAGTACAAATTTCAGTGATGAATCTTTTAGTGCTGTGGTTGCAGTAAGTGTGCTGGAGTTTGTTCCGGATATACATAAAGCAGTAAATGAAATTAAAAGATTGCTGGAAAAAGGAGGCGAGTTCATTACAATTTGCCCGATGGAGAGCAGGATACTTGATTTCTTTTTGTCATTATATACTACCAAAAAACCCGAAGAGGAATTTGGTAATGCCAGGAGAAAAGTAACAAAAATATTAGAAGAGAATTTTGAAGTTGTAAAAAAAGGATTCATGATACCGGTGATAGGAAAGTTGTTCCCGGTATATACACATTACAAATTAAAAAAGCCCTGAAGGCATGCTTAACCCGAAACCATTCATTAGCATTGTAGCGCCCTGTTACAATGAAGAAGCTATTTTAGAAGTTAATATCAATACAATAGCATCTTACCTCCAGGGGAAGAATGCTAAATATGACTGGGAAATTCTGATTGTAAATGATGGCAGTAAAGATAAAACCGGGGAAATAGCTGATGGGCTGGCAAAACAATCGGGTAATATCCGCGTAATACATCATCCTGCAAACCTGAACCTGGGAAATGCAATGCAGACAGGATTCCGTAATTCGCAGGGAGATATTATTGTTGTAATGGATATTGATCTAAGTTATTCAGAAGCTTATATAGAACAGATGGTTGACAAGCTGGTTGAAACCAGTGCCGATATTGTTATTGCTTCACCTTATATGAAAGGAGGGAAAGTAACTGCAGTTCCTTTTCAAAGGCGCATCATGAGTAAATGGGTGAACAGGTTCATGAGCTTCGCTGCACAGGATAAATATTACACTTTTACCGGAATGGTAAGGGCTTATCGTAAATCATTCATTCAAACACTCAACCTCAAAACAAGAGATTATGAGATCATGCCTGAAATTATATATAAGGCAATGATCTTAAGGGCTAAAATTGTTGAAATACCTGCTCATCTTGACTGGACAGAACAGAACAAGTATTCCGGGCAAAGAACATCCAGTTTGCGGGTACTGCGTAGTTTCTTTTCCGGACTCATGTCAGGGTTTATTTTCAGGCCATATATTTTTTTTATGGGTATCGGTACCATACTCATGTTGCTATCATTATATGAACTGATCTGGCTATTATATGACACATTGAAATACCTGTCTGAATTACATTCCATTTCATCTCCAAACAGTAATTTCTCTTACAGCCTTGCTACACAATTTGGAAAAAATCCTCAATCATTCCTGGTAGGTGGTATCACTTTTGTAATAGCCATTCAATTCCTGAGCCTGGGATTTGTTTCTCTTCAGAGCAAACGGTATTTCGAAGAACTTTTTCACCTGGGCTCTTCTCTTAAAAAACAAAAAACAGGCGAACAGGATATAATTCATTAAGCAAACAACTGAGTATAAATTTTTATAAGAATAAAGCTTCAGTGATTATAAAAGATACATCTTCACCAGGTAAGCAATTGAAATTTTTAAATTATTTAAGCCATGCCTTCCGGAATAAACAACATCAAACTGCCTAAGAATCCATGGTTGCTTTTTTTGCCCTTCCTTGTATTGTATATAATATTTGTACTGATATTTCCCACTACAGGACACCAGGGAGATGAAGAGCGATACCTGATGTTTGCCAATAACCTGGTGAATGGATTTTATTCCCCACCTGCCCCAGATATAAATCTTACTAACGGTCCGGGTTGGCCTATAATTTTAATGCCTTTTATAGCATTGGGTTTGCCATTAATTACGATTACTATAGCAAATGCATTTTTTTATTACCTCTCGATAATTTTTTTATACAAAGCTTTAAAGGAAACCGTTTCTTATCAATTAACGCTTTTGTTCAGTATGCTTTGGGCCTGCTATTATGTTGCATTCCAGAATATGCCGTTCACGCATACAGAAACAATTACGTACCTGTTGGTTTCAGTACTGGTATTTTCAATGGTAAAGGCATTTAAACCAGGTGCCGGAAAAGAATCCAATAAATATATTTTACTTGCCGGTTTCATGATTGGATATATTGTACTTACCAAAGTAGCTTTCGGCTTTGTGTTGATTTTTATGCTGGCAGGTACTCTAATTCTCTGGTTAACCAACCGGCGTTCCGTCAATTATAAAAAAGGATTATTTATCATGCTGATTGGTCTGGCAACAGTATCTCCCTATATGATCTATATATACCAGCTAACCGGAAGGGTTTTATACTGGAGTACAACAGCAGGAAGCACATTATACTGGAGCAGTACGCCTTATAAAGAAGAATATGGCGACTGGAAACTTGAATTAAAGCAAGGCCCTGTTGAAATGGGGAATTATAATATTCCCGGATCAGGCGATACACTGGTGGCACATCACCAGGAAGATTATAATGAGATATATAAATACAAAGGGGTAGAACAGGATGATGTTTGGAAACGGAAAGCGATAGAGAACATAAAGAAACATCCGGGAAAATATTTGCAAAATTGTGTATACAATATTGGCAGGCTGGTATTTCATTACCCTTTTTCACAGGCAGTTCAGCGGCCAAAGGTTTTATTGGTTTTCCCGGCAAACGGTATCATACTTACCATGATGCTGTTTTGCATCATCCCTACTTTTAAAAACTGGAGAAAAGTGAGTTACCCGATAAGGTTCATGTTGTTTTTTACAATACTTTACCTGGGTGCAAGCACGCTGGTAACAGCTTACGTGAGAATGTTTACAATCATTGTTCCCATTTTATTATTCTGGTTTGCCTATATATTTAGTAAAACGGTTAAGGTTAACCTGGGTTTTTCAAAAACGGAAGAAGTATAGCTTTACATCAAATTATACTTTTAAATGAATAAGCCACTGAGAAATCAGTGGCTTATTCATTTCTGTACTTATGTAAGTAAATGCCTGTTCTATAATTTAATAAAAGGAACTGATACCGGTTTTTTGTTCCCGAAATTTACACTTAAAATATATTGGCCCGGAAGGAATACCGACATGTCTATCTGCTCAATAAAGGTTTGCTGGGTTACTATAATTTCTTTTTTAAATAATATTCTGCCATGTATGTCTATTAAAGTTGCATTGATCTTCCTGTTGCTGGTATATGCAGAACTGATCTTTGCTTTAAGTGTATTGCCAACTACAGGATTATTCATAATGACAATTCCATCTGATCTCTTATTATCAATAGTACCTGTACTAACAGTAATCCTTACTGTATCTATTCCTGTTGCTCCCCTGTTATCCGTAATTGTTAATTCAAATTCATAAATACCCGGTTGAAGGTCATATAAGTAAGCAGTAGCCTGGTAGGAATTTGTAATTACAAAAGCATTGCCTGTTAATGCTCTCCAGTTATGACTTACAATTGTTCCATCCGTATCAATACCGGATCCCTGCAGAGGTATGGCATTTACTGGTAATTGTATAACAGTATCTGAACCAGCATTTGCAATTGGCGCCATGTTTGGAATTATTATCGCTGTATTCACAGTAACCTGCATGGTATCAACATCAGTAGCGCCGCTGTTATCCGTAACCTTTAGTTCAAATTTGTAAACACCCTGAACTAAAGCAGTAGCAGTGGCAGTGGCAGTATTTGCATTGCTGATGTTACCGGCTGTTGGCCCTGAAATTTTTCTCCAGAGGTAAGCGGTGATGTTACCATCGGGATCGATACCGCTACCGTTAAGCGCTGCAATATTGTTTGGTAATGTGATGTTCTGATCCAATCCTGCATTGGCAGTTGGCAACTGGTTTGGCGGCGGAACAGCTGCATTCACGGTTACCTGCATGGTATCAAGATCAGTAGCGCCGCTGTTATCCGTAACCTTTAGTTCGTATTTATAAACCCCCTGAACGAGGCCAGTGGCAGAGGCAGTAGCAGCGTTTGCATAAGTTAAGTTACCGGCTGTTGGCCCTGAAATTTTTCTCCAGAGGTAAGCGGTGATGTTACCATCGGGATCGATACCGCTACCGTTAAGCGCTGCAATATTGTTTGGTAATGTGATGTTCTGATCCAATCCTGCATTGGCAGTTGGCAACTGGTTTGGCGGCGGAACAGCTGCATTCACGGTTACCTGCATGGTATCGAGATCAGTAGCACCGCTGTTATCCGTAACCTTTAGTTCGTATTTGTAAACACCCTGAACCAATGCAGTGGCAGAGGCAGTAGCAGCGTTTGCATTCGTTAAGTTACCTGCAGTTGGCCCTGAAATTTTTCTCCAGAGATAAGTGCTGATATTACCATCGGGATCGTTACCGCTTCCGTTTAGTGAAGCAATATTGTTTGGTAATGTGATGTTCTGATCCAATCCTGCATTGGCAGTTGGTAACTGGTTAGGCGGCGGAATGGCAGCGTTAACGGTTACCTGCATGGTATCGAGATCAGTAGCGCCGCTGTTATCCGTAACCTTTAGTTCGTATTTATAAACCCCCTGAACGAGGCCAGTGGCAGAGGCAGTAGCAGCGTTTGCATTAGTTAAGTTACCTGCAGTTGGCCCTGAAATTTTTCTCCAGAGATAAGTGCTGATATTACCATCGGGATCGTTACCGCTTCCGTTTAGTGAAGCAATATTGTTTGGTAATGTGATGTTCTGATCTAATCCTGCATTGGCAGTTGGTAACTGGTTAGACGGCGGAATAGCAGCGTTAACGGTTACCTGCATGGTATCGAGATCAGTAGCGCCGCTGTTATCCGTAACCTTTAGTTCGTATTTATAAACCCCCTGAACAAGGCCAGAGGCAGAGGCAGTAGCAGCGTTTGCATTAGTTAAGTTACCGGCAGTTGGCCCGGATATTTTTCTCCAGAGATAAGCAGTGATGTTGCCATCGGGATCATTAGCACTTCCGTTAAGCGAAGCAATATTGTTTGGTAATGTGATGTTCTGATCCAATCCTGCATTGGCAGTTGGTAACTGGTTAGGCGGCGGAATGGCAGCGTTAACGATTACCTGCATGGTATCGAGATCAGTAGCGCCGCTGTTATCCGTAACCTTTAGTTCGGATTTATAAACCCCCTGAACGAGGCCAGTGGCAGAGGCAGTAGCAGCGTTTGCATTCGTTAAGTTACCTGCAGTTGGCCCTGAAATTTTTCTCCAGAGATAAGTGCTGATATTACCATC
>JAGPDJ010000066.1 GCA_018057635.1 Ferruginibacter sp.
TAGATGCCGGTTGCCGTGTTTATGAAATACCACTTCAATTGCGTTACGATTTTTACAATGGCAATAAAACCAGCTTTTTTGTTTCAGCCGGGCTATCTTCTTATATCATGAAAAAGGAAGATTATCATTATTATTATTACAGGTACGGATCACTGCGTGATGCAAGTGCCAGCTATACAGGTAACCAGCATTTGTTTTCTGTGATGCGGGTTGCAGCAGGTTTTGAGAGAAAAATTAAAGGGCCTTTTTCAATCCAGTTATCGCCGGGAATTTCTGTTCCGCTCGCTGGTGTGGGTGAAGGACAGGTTAAATTATTTTCCACTGACCTGATGATCGGACTAAAGTTTACGCCTAACCGAAAAAAATAAAATCATTAAGGCAACCACGGTAAATTCATTTTCGTATCTGTATAAAACTCACAGATATGAAAAAAATAACCTCCCGGTCGATGCTGATAAATGCAATGGCCATAGCCGTTTTAAGTTTCTATTCATGTAAAAAAAGTTCTCCGGATCCTGTACCTGTGCCTACAGACCCATGTTCAGGTAAATCCATAACTATTACGGCTAGCCCAAATTCTACCACCGGCTGCAGCAACAACGGCAGTATCCTGGTTTCAGCTGCAGGAAGCACAGGTTTTACTTTTAAATTAAACGCCGGTGGTGTATACCAGTCTTCCGGTTTGTTTAATAATATAACACCCGGCACGTATACTGTTTTTGCAAAAGACAGCGATGGTTGTGAAAAAACATCATCCGTTACCGTTAGTACCGGGGTAAAAGGCCCGTTATTTACACTGGTCAGAAACCTGATGACAGTCAAATGCCAGCCATGCCACAACAATACGGTCCAGAACGGTAGTATGAACTGGGAAGTTGATTGCAATATTGTAGCAAACCAGGACAGGATTAAAATAAGGGCTGTTGACCAGGGAACCATGCCACAAGGCGGACCGGAATTAACCGGTACAGAAAAAGCAATAATAACCAACTGGATTAACGGGGGCGGAAAACTTACAGATTGATCCGGAATATAACCTGAAGGGCTTCTTTTTAGCTGTGAATAACAGGGCAATTATTCATTTTCAATGTTAAATAATCAATTTACATTAAGGCAAATACAAAGGAATGAAAATCAGTAATTCATATAATTAGTTGATATACAGATAGATAAATACTTTTTTAGTTGATTTATTCCTTAAATTTTAGAGGGTTCATTTATTTGGATAATCACTTCCCAGTCCTTATCTTCGCTATCCTTTTTTAAGGAGATAAGAAACCCTATTTATTCACAACCAAAAAAATTTCTATTTTTTATGGCTGTTAAAATGAGATTGCAAAGACATGGCTCAAAAAAGAGACCATTCTATTTCATCGTAATTGCGGATGCCCGCAGCCCACGTGATGGAAAATTTATTCAGAAACTTGGTTCTTACAATCCGCTGACCGTTCCGGCTACAATCCAGATCGATCGTCAGAAAGCATTGGATTGGTTACAGAAAGGTGCTCAACCCACCGATACTGTGCGCCGCATCCTTTCTTTCAAAGGAGTATTGTTCCTGAAACATCTTTTGCGTGGTGTTGGTTTAGGCTTGTTTGACGAAGCTACTGCTATGGAGAAATTTACCAAATGGAGCCAGGAACATGATTCCCATGTAGCAAGGCGCCAGGGTGCCCATAGAAAAGCACGTACAGACCGCCGCGATATTCCAGTGGTGAAAAAAGTTGCAGAAAAAGCACCGGATGCACCTGTAGCTGCTCCTACACAGGAAGCTGCACCAGCATCAGAAGAAACCCAAACAGGAGAATAATATACTCTGTTCCAGTTAATTCATTCAAGTCCCGTTTTTAACGGGACTTTTTTTTAATTATCCTGCATCCTGAATCCTGTATCTTGCATCCCATGCCCGAATACTTTAAAATAGGAAAATTTGCTGCCAGTTATGGCCTTAACGGAGATCTTGTTTTGCAACACAGCCTGGGCAAGAAAACGTCACTTAAAGGCCTGGAGGTAATTTATATTGAAGAACAAAAAGATAATTTTTTACCTTATTTTATTGAAAAAACTTCCATAAAAAGTGATGCTGAAACTTATCTAAAACTGGAGGGCATTGATACAAAAGAAATTGCCAGGAAACTAACTCCCAAAGAAGCATGGCTGGAAGAAGCTGATTTTAAAAAATTTGCAGCAAAAGCTGCACCCATCGCCCTGCTTGGATTTTCCATGATCAATGGTGATATTGAACTGGGCGAAATAATAGAAGTGATAGAGCAACCACACCAGGTTCTGTGTACCATATTATATAAAGGCAATGAAGCACTCATCCCGGTTCATGAAGCAAGCCTCCTGAAAGTTGATCAAAAGAAGAAAAAAGTATATGTAGATTTACCAGAAGGATTGCTCGATATTTATGGTTAAATATGTCATGCTGCATTCCTGCCTTCAATTCGTGTAATTCGTGCCATTCGTGTAATTCGTGTTATTTATTTGTCATATCATTTTGTAAATTTACCAGTGTCTCAACCCCAACGCATCATAGCACATTTTGACCTGGATTCATTTTTTGTGTCGGTGGAAATATTAAATGACCCATCCTTAAAGGGTAAACCGGTTATTGTTGGCGGAAGCGACCGGGGCGTAGTAGCAGCCTGCAGTTACGAAGCCAGAAAATTTGGTATTCATTCAGGCATGCCTTCTTCAAAAGCAAAGAAACTTTGCCCGCAAGCCATTTTTTTAAAAGGACACAGGGCCGATTACAGCAAATATTCACGTTGGGTTACCCAGATCATCGCTGCCAAAGCTCCCTTATTTGAAAAAGCATCCATAGATGAATTTTACCTCGACCTAACGGGAATGGATAAGTTCTTTAATCCGCTTAAATGGACAATTGCACTCAGGGAACAGATCATTGATGAAACAAAACTGCCTATTTCATTCGGACTGGCATCAAACAAGATGATGGCTAAAATGGCTACCAACCAGGCAAAACCCAATGGATTTTTGCAGATACCTTTTGGAAAAGAAAAAGAATTCCTGGCGCCATTGCCGGTAGATTTTATACCCGGCGTAGGGGAGCATACAAACCTCGTTTTAAAAGCAATGGGGATACAAACCATTCACCAGATCTTTGAAATAGGTTTGCCGGTGCTGGAAGAAAAACTGGGTAAATGGGGATCTGATCTGTGGATCAAGAGCCAGGGTATTCACAGGGGCGAAGTAACAGCTTACCATGAAGCAAAATCTATTTCTTCTGAAAATACTTTTGACGAAAACAAAACAGATATTCAATTTATTAAAAAGGAACTGGTAAGGCTTACAGAAAAAATTTGTTTCGAATTACGGGGTGATGATAAAGTGGCAGGTTGTATTGCCGTAAAGATCCGCTATCCCGATTTTGAAACTACATCCCGGCAAACAACCATTCCTTACACCAATGCTGATGATGAAATCATTCCTGTTGTGTATAGCCTTTTTCAAAAACTGTATAAGAAAGGCGAGCCGGTTAGGTTGTTAGGCGTTAAATTAAGTGAGCTGACCAACAATGCTGTTCAAACAAATCTTTTTACAGATACCAAAAGGAAAACAGGTCTCTATAAAGCAATAGATGAAGTAAAGAACCGTTTCGGCAAAGGATCAGTAAAAAGAGCTTCTTCGGGTTAAATGGCGGGATATTCTTTAATTAAAGCTGCTTCAGGATAATTACCTTATATTTTTTTTCAACTGCTGCATCAGCGCCCTGAATTCTTTTGGCATTTCTGCTTCAAGGTTCATGGGCATTCCATGCATATCTTCAAAAGACAATTTATATGAATGAAGTGCCAGCCTGCTGATCATTGGCCTTTCCGTTTCATCGTGTTTACTCAGTTTGAATTTTTTCTTTATGGCAGAAAGCATAACCGGTTTGCCATCTCCATATAACGGATCGCAGGCAAGCGGGTGGCCGATATGCTTTGCGTGTACGCGTATCTGGTGCGTGCGCCCGGTATGTAACTGGAATGAAACCAGGGAGAAATTTTTATTAGATTCCAGCACTTCATAACCCGTTTGAGATGGTTTTCCGTTCCGGTGAACAACCATTAATCCCTTATGTAACGGATGTTCAGAAATTGGGGCATCTATCAACCCTGTTTTATTTTCAGGATCACCTATAACAATACCCAAATAATACTTTTCTACTTTCCTGTCTTCAAAAATTTTTGAAAGAAATTTGTGGGCTGTTTCGTTTTTTGCAAAAATCACCAGGCCGCTGGTGTCTTTATCAAGCCGGTGCACTGTAAATATGCTGCCATATTTTTCTATAAGCATTTCTTTCAGCGACTTTTCAGATTGTTCCCTGTCAGGAATAGTAAGCAACCCCGTAGGTTTATTGATCGCTACCAGTTCATCATTTTCAAAAATGATTGGTAAATTATTTTTTGCCAACTTGCTGGTTTTTGAAGTTTTTCTTTTCAGAATGTGTCTTGAATTTCCTTGGCTGTGGTACTTTTATTTCCTTTTCACGTTTCGGTTTGTTACTCGCAGGAATAGCTTCTCCAATGGCAACAGCAATATCTTTATCTGTTAACTGTTTCCAGTTTTTTTCAGGCATATCGGTTTTTTTAATTTCCAATATTGGTTTATCTGCAGATGCTATCTGTTTGTTTTTTTTCTTTGATTCATTCATGTATTTAAGTAACCTGATCTCTTTATCGCTGAGGTAACGCCATTTACTACGCTCCACATTTTTTTTAGTCAGCCCTGCATACATCACCCTGTCAAGCCCTTTTACATCATAGCCCAGGTGTTCAAAAATCCGGCGAACAATACGGTTACGCCCACTGTGTATTTCAATGCCAATGATTGATTTGTCTTTTGAATCTGCATAGGCAAGGCTATCCACATTTACAGGGCCGTCTTCCAGGATCAGACCACTTATAATTTTATCAAAATCAGCTTTCGTTAAAACTTTATCAAGCTTAACCTCATAGATCTTTTTTATTTCGTAACTCGGATGAGATAATTTTTGTGTAAGGTCGCCATCATTGGTCAACAGCAAAACTCCGGATGTATTTCTATCAAGCCTTCCAATTGGGTAAACCCGCTCATCCGTTGCTTTTTTAATGAGTTCTAAAACTGTCTTTCGCCCCTGTGGATCATCAGTAGTTGTTATGTAATCTTTTGGTTTATTTAATAAGATGTAAACCAGGTTCTTTGTTACAAACAACTTTTTATTGTTGTAAATAACCTCGTCTTTCGGCTGTACTTTATATCCCGGTTCAGTAGCAACAATTCCATTTATTTTCACTTTGCCTTCACTGATCAGGGTCACAGCATCCCTGCGTGAACAGATTCCGCAATGAGCCAGGAACTTGTTAAGCGGCATTACTTTATCGGTAGTAACAGTTGTACCTGATTTTTCCGGACCGGTTGTTTTATGCTTAAAAGTTTTTTGCTGGTCTTCAGGAATGGCAGGTTTGGAAAATCCTTTGTTTTTTGCAGCCATCCTGGCCTGGTATTTTTCTTCCTTTATCTTGTCAAAATAGGCGTTCTTTTCTTTTCTTGCCTTCTTTTTATCCTGTCGTATCTCTTCTTTTACAACACTGTTCTTTTTTTTGGAAACGAATTTCTGAAAGGGAGCTTGGCTCATAATGGTATGATTTTATGCTGTTTTGCAACAGTAATGAAAGGCAAAGGTAATCATTTTATAAGTATAGCATGAATGACAGGTTTTTGGTTGTGTAATAACTTGAAAATAATATTAACACGTCATTGCGAGGAACGAAGCAATCTGGAATTTTAATAGTATAATGTTAGATTGCTTCGTTCCTCGCAATGACGGGTACTTTTAAATTGACGCAATAGGGGCTTTTTATAAGGAAATAGCATATAATGAAGTATCAGTAGTTATTAAAAAAGGCGCAACTTACGTTACGCCATTTTTCATATCACAGGGTTAAATTATTTGCTGGTTATTTCCTGCCTTTATGTTTATTTTCTTTTTTTAGATCTTCCATTTTTTGCTGCTGTTCTGTTGTCAAAACTTTCATCCTTTCCTGCCTGGCTGCATCTTTTATGGCTTTCATTTGTTGTTTCTTTTGTTCCATGCTTAATGACTCATTTTCCCTGATGGCTTTCAGATTATTGAAAACTGTTTCATTTTGTGCTTTTATTTGTGAAGCCTGCTCATTACTCAGTGAAAGATTTGTTTTCATTTTTTCAAAGCGCTTATTTTCCCTGGCCTTGTTTTCCTGTTCACGCTTTGTTCTCATTTCAGCCATTTTAGATTTTTGCTCTGCAGTTAATATTGATTGCATGGATGATCTTTGTTCCTTATTCAAAGCTTCTTTCCTGGCTTTAAATTCTTTAACTGTGATGTCTTGCTGCTGATTTAATTGCTGCATTTTTGCTTTATAAGATTCACGGTTCGCTTTCAACTGGGCTTTCTGCGCATCAGAAAAATTCATTTCTTTCATCATTTGCCTGTTGTGCATTTTACCGGGTTTGTGCTTTCCACCGTGCATGCCATCTTTACGTGGCAATGCATCCCTGTTTTGCTGTGCTGTTGCTGATAATGAAATTGCGATGATCACAATAATTGACAATAGTTTTTTCATGGTTTTTTGTTTTTATAATTTGTGCAGGTATAGACAAACAATAACCAGGCAGGTTTAATAAAGATTTGTTAATGAAATCTGATGTATTAGTTGCAATGCTGTGTTTAGTAATTAATATGCCCGGTCTGGTATCAAATATTGTCTGATGTATATACTTTAAGCCAGGAGAAAGTGGCAAAACTGTTTAGGTATTCATTTTTTTAAGCCATCGATTTATCCTTATTGGCCAACTGTCCGCATGCAGCATCAATATCTTTTCCCCGGCTGCGGCGTACACGCACATTTACTTTGTGTTTAACAAGATAATCTGTAAAAACCTGTGTGCTGTCTTCGCCCGATTTTATGAATGGGATCCCTGCAACCGGATTGTATTCAATTACATTGATAAGATGCGTAGGAATTTTGCGGTAGATCTTTACCAGTTCTGCCGCATCTTCCAGGCTGTCATTTTCTCCACTCAACAATACATATTCGAGTGTAATATCGTTTTTCGTCTTTTCGTAAAAGTAATTCAGGGCATCCACCAGGGCAGCGATATTATTTGTTTCGTTTATTGCCATGATCCTGTTCCTTTTTTCATCATTGGCAGCATGCAGCGACAATGCCAGGTTAAACCGTACATTGTCATCGCCAAGTTGCCTGATCATTTTTGCAACACCTGCGGTGGATACTGTTATTCGTTTTGGGCTCATAGCCATACTATCGCTGGCTGTTATCCTTTCTATAGAGCGTAATACATTTTTATAATTAAGTAAGGGTTCTCCCATTCCCATATACACGATGTTGCTAAGGCCTGTGCCATATAGCTTTTCACTTTGTTCGTTCAAAATGGCAACCTGGTCATAAATTTCATCAAAGTGGAGGTTTCTTACCCGGTCCATTAACCCGGTTGCACAGAATTTACAGCTAAGGCTGCAACCGATCTGCGAAGAAACACAGGCCGTATTCCTTTTCTCGGTTGGAATAACAACACCCTCTATTAAATGCCCTTCTGATGTCTTAAAACGTGATTTCAGTGTACCATCATTACTGTGCTGGGTAGTATCAACTGAAATTGTTTGTATAAAAAAATCTTCCGACAACTTTTTACGCAGTTCAAGCGATAAATTGCTCATTTCATCAAAATGGCGGGCATTCTTTTTCCAAAGCCATTCATATGCCTGTATGGCACGGAATTTTTTATCTCCAATAGATTCAAAGTATAATTTTAATTCTGCCAGGCTCAGTTCACGTATATTTCTGGTTTCTGCCATTCTGCAAAGATAATCATCCTAAATTTGGCAAATATTTGAAAACTAAGTTAAATCCTATTTGAATAATAAGGTTGTGTGGTATAGGTTTCCGGTATTAACGGCACCGGAATTTATTGATTCATAATAACGGAATAAATTTATAGTAATGCAAACAGTTTATGTGATTGATGCGGTACGTACCCCAATCGGGAAATATGCCGGTGCGCTTTCTTCAGTGCGGCCAGATGATCTGCTGGCTCATGTGATCCGGTCTTTGTTGCTGCGTAATAAGCAGGTTGACCCTCAATTAA
The DNA here is from genome assembly GCA_018057635.1 of Ferruginibacter sp. Next base: position 8,137 of record JAGPDJ010000066.1, read on the forward strand.
TTGAAGATGTTATTGCAGGAGCAGCAAACCAAAGTGGTGAAGACAACCGGAATGTAGCAAGGATGGCAGCATTGCTGGCAGGCTTGCCGGTAAGCGTGGCGGGAAGCACTGTCAACAGGCTTTGCGCAAGTGGTTTGCAATCAATAATGGATAGCTCCCGAACCATTGCTTGCGGTGATGCTGAACTAATGATCGCATGTGGCGTAGAAAGTATGAGCCGGGCACCTTTTGTTATGCCAAAAGCTACCTCGGCATTCGACAGGAATGCCCAGGTTTTTGATACAACCATGGGCTGGCGCTTTGTAAATAAAAAACTGGCAGAAATGTATTTTCCATATAGCATGGGTGAAACGGCTGAAAATATTGCGAAACAATGGAATATCAGCAGGCATGCCCAGGATGAATTTTCGCATGAAAGCCAGCAAAAATATGCCGCGGCCGATATAGCCGGTAAATGGACCAATGAGATCGTTCCACTGCAGGTTCAGGTTGGTAAAGAGTTATTTGATATGGAGAAAGATGAACATCCAAGGCTTACCTCTATTGAAAAACTGGGACAATTAAAACCTGCCTTTATAAAAGAGGGAACTGTAACGGCCGGTAACAGCAGTGGCATCAACGACGGCGCGGCAGCCATGTTACTGGCCAGTGAAACTGCAGTAAAAAAATATGGCTTGCAACCCCTTGCTAAAGTGATCAGCATGGCTGTTGCTGGTGTTGAACCGTCAGTTATGGGTATCGGACCGGTTCCGGCTACTTTTAAAGCCCTGAAACGTGCAGGATTAAGCGTGGGAGATATCGGGCTCATTGAATTAAATGAAGCATTCGCTTCTCAAAGCATTGCCTGTATTCATGATCTGGGGCTGGACCTGGAAAAGATTAATGTGAATGGCGGCGCAATTGCCCTCGGCCATCCATTGGGCTGCAGTGG
>JAGPDJ010000426.1 GCA_018057635.1 Ferruginibacter sp.
ATGGTATTGTAACCTTATCAGGAATATTTCTGCTATTGTTGATGATTGGTATTGTTAGTATAAAAATAGTGGCATATATAGACGCACCTCCGGTAAAGAACCAAAGCAGTTTAAAACTTGAACGGGTAGACGAAGGCAAGGATTTCTACACATTAAAGAACAACTGGTTTAGAAAGAGTAAAAGTGGCCTGTACGAATTGTATGTTGAAGGAGAACCTTTTGAAATGGGTGTTATCAACGGCAAACTTACCAAAGAACTTGTTGTTAGACAGGAAGAGCATTTCAGCGAACAGATTTATAAAATGGTTCCTTCAGAATTCAACCGTGGTTTCCTGAAAGACTTTATCGGATTCTTCAACCGCAACCTGGATAAAAATATAGCTAAAGAATACCTTGATGAAATTTACGGTGTGTCATTCTCGGCTTCTGATAAATTTCAATACCTCGGCACCAATTACGAAAGGTTGTTGAATTACCATGCAGCACATGATATCGGCCACGCACTGCAAAATCTTGCATTGGTGGGTTGCACATCCTTTGGTACCTGGGATGCCAGGTCGGCCGACAGTACCATGATCATAGGACGCAATTTTGATTTTTATGTGGGAGATAAATTTTCGGAAGATAAAATTGTTGCATTCATTAATCCCGCAAAAGGACATAAATTCATGACGGTTACCTGGGGTGGTTTTATCGGCGCCATTTCAGGGATGAATGATGCCGGTTTGTCTGTAACCATCAATGCGGCCAAGTCTGATTATCCATTGGCATCTGCAACACCTGTTTCAATAGTAACAAGAGAGATATTACAATATGCAGGCAATATCAGCGAAGCAATTGCCATTGCAAAAAGCAGGAAAATGTTTGTTTCAGAATCTTTCCTGGTTGCATCTGCAGCAGATAACAAAGCGGTGATCATTGAAAAAACACCCCATGACCTGGATGTATATGATCCGCACAGGGATTTCATTGTTTGTACAAACCATTTTCAAAGCAATGTACTATCAAAATCAAAAAAAAATATTGAGCAAATAAATGAAAGCGCTTCACCTTACCGTTATGAACGCCTCATGGAATTGCTGAATGCCAATGGAAAGAACACGGTACAGAACACCGTAAATATTTTACGCGACCGTAAAGGTTTACACAACACTGATATCGGCGAGGGAAATGAAAAAGCTATCAACCAGCTGATCGCACATCATTCCATCGTTTTTGAACCGCAGAAAATGCTTGTATGGGTTTCTACTTCACCCTGGCAACTGGGCCAGTATGTTTGTTACGACCTTAAAAAAGTTTTTGCAATGAATGGGATGAAACAAAATATAGAGATATCAGACAGCAGCCTGAACATTGCACCGGATAGTTTTTTATTAACCAATGAATACAGGAATTTTGAAAAATTCAGGCGGTATAAGCAGGCATTATTAGACGGGACAGAAATAAATCCAGACAGCCTGGTAGCCAGCAACCCCGGATTTTATCATGCGTATGTACTGGCAGCTGACTACCTTTATAAACACAAGGATTATCCGAAAGCGCTTCGGTTTTATAAAACAGCCCTTACAAAAGAAATAGCTACAAAAAATGAGGCAGAACATATCCGGAAGCAAATTAAAAAAATTGAAACTTTAAAGTAGTAGTGTATGATCTACGGTATTGGAATCGACCTGATTGAAGTGGAACGGGTAGCTGAAAAGATCGGTAAACTTTCCGGTTTCAGGGAACTGGTTTTTTCAAAAAATGAAATTGAATACTGTGAATTGCGTGCCAATAAATTTGAACACTATGCAGCCCGGTTTGCTGCCAAAGAAGCTTTTTTTAAAGCCATAGGCACAGGCTGGCGTGATGGAACTGCATTCAATGAAATAGAGATAATCAATGAAGAGAACGGGAAACCCGTTATGTCTTTTCTTGGTAAAACAGCAGCATCAGTTTCAAAATTGAATCTTGGGAAAATTGCTGTTTCATTGTCTCATCTTAAAACCATGGCAACAGCCATTGTAATAATAGAAAACTGATGAAGTATTCTCATGATTCGGCCTTCCAGGCTAAAGATACCGTAAAGGCCATGCAGCATAAAAAACTGCAGGAACTTTTGCAATACCTTGCAATAAATTCTCCATTCTACAGGGAGATGTTTGCAAAGAACAATATTGATATTTCCACAGTTAATACGGTAGCAGATCTACAACATTTTCCCGTAACCGTTAAGGAAGATCTGCAGCTACGGAACTATGATTTTCTATGTGTTGGCAAGGATAAGATCATAGAATACAGTTCTACATCCGGAACACTGGGAAGCCCGGTTACCATTGCGCTCACTGAAAACGACCTGGAAAGGCTTGCATTTAACGAGTATTCATCATTTATCTGTGCAGATGGGGCAGTTACCGATATCTATCAGCTTATGTTAACCCTCGATCGCCAGTTTATGGCCGGCATGGCCTATTATTCCGGGATCAGGAAAATTGGCGCTGGTATTATCCGGCTTGGCCCGGGTGTGCCTTCTTTACAATGGGTTACCATTCAGCGTTTAAAACCTACAGCTATTGTGGCGGTTCCTTCATTCATCATAAAACTAATACAATTTGCAAAAAAACATGGTATAAATATTA
>JAGPDJ010000067.1 GCA_018057635.1 Ferruginibacter sp.
TATTTTCAGTGATCGCATAAAGAAGTGCAAAATTAATAGATTTTTTCCAAAAATGCCTGTAAATAGAGAAATCACCAAAAAAGACTTGTTAAGTATAACATAAAGCATTCAAATACTGTATGTTGCCAGAAAGACGGGAAGCCGGAAATTTACATTACTATTTGTTTATGAACTCTTTAGATGAAATTAAACTGAAAAATAAAAAAGCCGGTAAGCATAACGTCTTCCCGCCTTCCCGGCTACTAAAGCAAAAAGCCCTCCCAAAAATGGGAGGGCTTAATCATTGAGCAAAAAGTGGAATTAAAACTTATTTTAGTTTGACTTGATGTCAATTGTATTCTTATCTCCGCCACCAACTTCGCAATTAGTGGTAATCCTGTCTGCACTGATACCTTCTCTTTCAACAAGGTACATTTTAGCAGCATCAACTCTTTTCTGGCATACTGCCTGGGATGCTTTAGAAGCTTCAGGGTATCCGTTGATGTTGATGTTACAATTAGGATTTGCTTTCATTTTTGCAGCTACTGTTGCAAGCATTGCTTTTGCATCAGTTCCTAAAGTTGCACCATTGCCTTTAAAAGTAAGGCTTGGATAATCTGAAGGGCAAGGTGGAGCCTGGTTTAAAGCAGCAGCGTCAGCTATTTTCTTGCAGCACTCTGGTTCTGGACATTTTCCAACACCATCAGCATCAACAGGCTGGCACTCAGTTGGAGTGATCAGTTGTTTGTCTTTGCAATCTGGTATTCCATCTCCATCAGTATCCTTGGTTACACCATGTGTATCAACCGGGCAACCAGCTGGTGTATTTGGCTCGCGATCCAGTGCATCCAGTACACCATCGCCATCAGCATCATCATAAGTTGGTTTAGGCAATTTGATATGCCTTGGATTGTTCAACTCGCTGTAAGCGTAATCCAATGGATTCAGCCACCACAATGGTTCAACAGATTTAGCACCCAGGTTGAAATTCAAACCAAGTGATAAATAGTTATAAGAATCAAAATCATCTGTATTGCTTGCATCACCATAAGCATGTTCAGCCCAACGTTGTCCATCCAATAAATCATCTTTAACAAAAGTGTGACGGTTTTCTAACGCCAGGTTAATTCTTTTGCCTAGTTTGAAAGCAACACCAACGATCACAGTTCCAGATGGCTTTAAAGTATTGTTACCAATTTTAGGACGACGCTCGCCATTGTCTTCGGCTTTTGTTTCATAAGAATCATCCATAGCGTCTTTAAGTGCTTTTCTTACATCTTTACGGTCTTTGTAAACAGTACCATATTGGTTGTAAATATTCCTGAATTCAGTAGCATATGTATTCCCGTTGTCATTTAGTGCATTCACCTTTACTTCATACAATGTAGCACCGATACCACCACCACCATAAATCACAAAACCGGTTTTTTGCTTATGAAAACGAACATTGTTAAGTGTTACAATACCTTGTAGACTGAGATCCTGTACATGTGATTTATAACTGTAATAAACTACATCAGGTGCAGTTCCATAAGGATTTCCGTCTATACCATCACTGTAAACGATCGGGCCTGCTGAAGAACGAACCGGGGCAAAATATCCTTTATATGCAGGATTTTTTGCAAAGTTCTCAGAAGCCAGCCAGCTTTGTCCTTTACCTGTTCCATTGATATACTGTAACCTCATAGAGAAAACATAACCAAATGCTTTCCTCACATGAACACCAAAACCTAAAGTTGGAAATTTAATGGGTACATCGCCACTTATCATTAAAGTACCAACAGATGCGCCTACTTCCCACATATTGCGAGGTTTTGCGGGGAAATTGTAAGAGTTATTCCAAAATTCATTGTGCTGAGGCAAATTCTTTTTGGAAATGACTGTTGAGTCTTTTACGTCATATCCACTGCCCATCTGAGCATAAACACCTGTTGCCAGGGTTGTGAATATGATCATTAATAATAGTTTTAACTTTTTGCTTGCCATAACTTAATGATTGATAGATTTCTAAAATACGAGTTGATTAATTGCAAATTTATCGAATGCACATGAAATACCAAATTTTTTTAGCTTTTATTTATATTATATGATTTTCAAATCGCCTCCATTTTTCGTATATACTGAAAGCTATCCCGGTAATTTGATTTTATTGGTTTTAGTTAAACCCTCTGCTTTGATTGAGAAAAAAATTCAACCGCATGCGCTGATAAAAATAAAATAATTTGATAAAGGATATTACTGGCTTAAATTGCCGTCTTTTTAAATGGATTTTGTTAAAAATATAATTGGAAAAGAGCTAAGTACTTTTGAAAAGAAGTTTGAGGACGCCGTGCGTAGTAATACTCCGATGCTTGACCGGATACTCAGGTACATCATCAAACGGAAAGGAAAACAAATGAGACCTATGTTTGTTTTCCTGAGTGCCAAACTGGTTGGTGAGATCAATGAAAGTACATACAGAGCTGCTGCACTGGTAGAATTGCTGCATACTGCCACTCTGGTTCACGATGACGTGGTTGATGAATCTATGGAAAGAAGGGGTTTTTTTTCTATCAATGCCATCTGGAAAAACAAGATCGCAGTACTGGTTGGTGATTACCTGCTTTCCAAAGGCCTGCTCTTGTCTACTTCCAATGAAGATTTTATGCACCTGCATATCCTTTCCGAAGCCGTTAAGCAAATGAGCGAAGGTGAGCTGCTTCAGATAGAAAAATCACGCAAACTTAATCTTGACGAAGATGTATATTTTGAGATCATCCGTAATAAAACAGCATCCCTGCTTTCATCAGCTTGTGCAGTTGGAGCATACAGTACCGGTAAAGATGAAACCAAGACTGAAAAGATGAAACTTTTCGGACAGAAAGTGGGAATTGCTTTCCAGATCAAAGACGACCTGTTTGATTACGGCAAAGAAGACGTTGGTAAACCAACCGGAAATGACATCAGGGAGAAAAAACTGACCCTTCCCCTGATATATACGCTCAATACTATTGACAAAAATGCCCGCCGAAAGATCATTTACATGTTGAAAAATGAAAATAAAAATAAAGAAAGTATAAATTTTATTATTGAATCTGTTATTAAAGCAGGCGGAATAAAATATGCTGAAACTAAAATGAATTTATACCGGGATGAAGCCCTTGAAATTTTATATACATTTGACGCTTCACCGGTAAGGTCTGCACTGGAAGAATTGGTCAGGTTTACCACAGACAGAAAATATTAAGACCTATTTTGGAAAAAAGATGGAATATATTACCCTTCAACAACAACAAAGCCGAACTACTTAAGCAATCACTGGGCATCAGCTTAACAATCTGCAAGATACTGGTACAAAGAGGCATTGAAAATTTTGATGATGCCAGGAATTATTTTCGCCCGCAACTGGAGCAACTTCATTCTCCCTGGCTTATGAAAGATATGCAAAAGGCTGTAAGCCGCATAGAACAGGCTATTTCGGATGCTGAGAAGATCTTAATATTTGGCGATTACGATGTAGATGGAACAACTGCAGTAGCATCCATGTACCAGTTCATTACCGGCATCTACGACGAGGCTTTTACTGATTTTTATATCCCGCACCGATACCGGGAAGGTTATGGTATAAGCAGGATGGGCATTGATTTTGCCGCTGCAAACGGGTTTGGCCTGATCATCAGCCTGGATTGCGGGATCAAGTCGGTTGAACTTATCGGTTATGCCAAAACGTTAGGCATCGATTTTATTGTTTGCGACCATCACCTGCCTGATAAAATATTACCGGAAGCTGCTGCCATACTGAACCCAAAACAGCCTGATTGCACATATCCTTATAAAGAACTCTGCGGCTGCGGAGTGGGGCTTAAATTGATGGCTGCCCTGGCAGAACATTATTCTATGCCGCCAGAAACTTATTATTGTTACCTGGACCTTGTTGCAACAGCTATAGCAGCTGATATTGTGCCCATGACCGGCGAAAACAGGATTCTGGCCTACCATGGCTTGAAAAAAATAAACAACAATCCTGTTCCCGGAATCAAAGCATTGATAAAACTGGGAAACATACAGCAGGAACTGAGTATCACCAATGTGGTTTTTGTAATTGCGCCCCGGGTTAATGCGGCTGGCAGGATGGATGATGCACGGAAAGCCGTACAGCTTTTTATTGAAAAAGATCCTGTAAAAGCGATGGAATTTGCTGAAATGCTGCATTCGGATAACAGCGACCGAAAAGAGGCAGACAGCAGTATAACACGGGAAGCACTCGAGATCATTCAGGCTGATGATGAACTGGTAAAAAGCAAATCATCAGTTGTTTATAATGAAAACTGGCACAAAGGTGTTGTAGGAATTGTAGCATCCAGGCTTATTGAACATTTCTACCGGCCTACCGTAGTGCTAACCAAAAGCGGTGACCTGGTTGCTGGCAGCGCCAGGAGTGTAGCCGGCTTTAACCTCTATGAAGCCATCTATGCATGCAGGGAACACCTGGTTGCTTATGGCGGTCATTTTGCTGCCGCAGGGCTTTCATTACTGCCTGAACATGTGAATGCATTCAGGCAAAAGTTCAACGAAGTGGTATCGGAAACGATCGATGAACGGTTACTAATACCCGAAATAATCATTGATGCAGAAATCAGTTTTACTGAAATAACCGAAAGCTTCTATAATATATTGGTTCAGATGGAACCTTATGGACCCGAAAATATGCGGCCGGTATTTATTGCCAGGAATGTGATGGAAACAGGTTATTCAAAGATCCTGAAAGAACAGCATGTAAGATTTGTAGTAAAACAACAGCAATTAACGCTTACAGGTATCGGTTTTAATATGCATGATAAATTTGATTTACTTGGCATGAAGAAACCGCTGGATATTGTTTTTACGATTGATGAAAATGAATGGCAGGGAAATAAAACACTGCAGCTTAAAATGATAGATATAAGGCTAAGTGAATAGCTGCTTTTAAACCTTATTAATTTCCGGTAATCACCCATGAGATTTTTTACATACATAAAATATTTCTTTTACCTCGCTTCCAACTGGAACCTGCGTATTGCCTGGCATATACTGGATAAAGAAATAAAAGGAGAAAAAAAATACGGTATTCAGACTACCGGTGCTGATGAGTTGAAAAAACTGGAAGCAAAAGGTATAGATATCAGTCATGCCACTATATATATGCCTGCCAGTTACGATCTGCTGGAAACTGTTTTTACAGAATTAAAGCAAAAAGAACTGGTACATTTTTTAGATATTGGCTGCGGCAAAGGAAGGGCCATGTGTGTTGCAGCACATTTTGGTTTTAAAAAACTAACCGGCATTGATTTCTCCAGAGAATTATGTGACCATGCAAAAATAAATCTGGAAGAAACAAAAAAACAGATCCCTGATTTATCATACAAGATCATCAACAATGATGCATTTTATTATGATATCCCGGATGATGCAGACTGTATTTTCTTTTTCAACCCATTTGATGAGTTCATCATGCAGGAAGTAATTGAGCATATAGAAAACAGCCTGGCTGCATTTCCCAGGGAATTGTACATCATTTACTTTAACCCTTTACATAAAAACCATTTTCTTGATAAGGGATATAAAGAAATATTCTTCAGCAAGAAACTTAAATTCCTGGAAGGTTCTGTATTAAAAAAGAGATGACAATTTTAATTGCCATCTCTTCCCGTATTGTAATAAAGTTTATTAACTTTTTGCGCCTTCCATCAACTCTACACTCCTGCTTATAAAACTGGTTAAATTATTCCCGGTTAACAATCCCTGTGAAAGCAACGCAAGGTCTGAAAGGTTTTTTACAACCTTCTCCTGTTTAATTCCGTCGCTTTCTGCAAGCACCTGTTGATAGATCGGGTGGTTACCATTAACCGTTAAATTTACTTCATCGGGCATTTGTGCATACCATGCTGCCATCCCACCGCCCATAGAAGCCATATCTTTCATACGGCGCATCTGTTCCGGCCTGGTAGCAGTAACCGGCGGCGCATCTGCACTCAATCCTTTTACTTCCACGTTCAGGTTCAATCCTTCCAATGGTTTATCAAACAGGGTTTTTAATTTTTCAGCATCTTCTTTACTTAATACAGATTCATTTGAATCAGATTTGTCAATCAGGTTATCAGCAATATCAGCGTCTACCCTGGTAAAGATCACATCCGGCCATTTCATTTCCACGGTATTGATAAATGCAGCATCCACCAGCGTTTCCATCTTAACAACAATATACCCTTTGGCCTTTGCCTGCTGAATGAATGCATCCTGCTGTACAGGGTTGGTGGTATATAATATCACCTGTTTACCTTCTTTATTTTTCTGCAATACCTGGGTGGCTTCACTGTATTCTGCAGTTGTATAGAATTTACTATCGGCATCTTCCATAACAAAGAACTTACCGGCTTTATCCAGGAACTTATCGTCGGTCATCATACCATATTTCACAAACAATCCCAGGCTTTCCCATTTCTCCTCAAATGCTTTCCTGTCTGCATTGAAAATTTCTTCCAGCTTATCTGCCACTTTTTTTGTGATATGCGCATTGATCTTTTTCACATTGGGGTCACCCTGCAAATAACTGCGGCTAACGTTTAACGGTATATCCGGACTGTCAATTACACCATGTAACAGCATCAGGAATTCCGGAACGATATCTTTCACTTCATCGGTAACAAAAACCTGGTTGCTGTATAACTGTATCTTATCTTTTTGTATTTCGTAGCTCTGCTTTATTTTAGGAAAATAAAGGATACCGGTCAGGTTGAAAGGGTAATCAACATTCAGGTGAATCCAGAACAACGGAGTTTCACCAAACGGGTAAAGTTCTTTATAAAATGCCTGGTAGTCTTCGGTAGATAATTCGGATGGCTTTTTAGTCCAGGCAGGTGATGTATTATTAATCTGTTTCAATTCCCCTTCAGAACCTTCGGGAAAATAAACCGGTACAGGCAGGAATTTACAGAATTTTTCAAGTACTGTTCTAACCCGGTGGTCTTCCAGGAATTCCTTGCTTTCACTGTTCAGGTAAAGGACTATAGATGTTCCCCTTTCTGCTTTTTCTGTTTCTTCCAGGGTATATTCAGGGCTGCCATCACACTCCCACCTTACTGCTTTTGAATCTTCCTTATAGCTTTTGGTAAATATTTCCACCTTCTCACTTACCATGAATGAACTGTAAAAACCGAGGCCGAAATGCCCGATGATATTATTTTCATTCTGGCCTTTATACTTGTCAAGAAACTCTTCTGCGCCGCTGAATGCCACCTGGTTGATGTATTTATCAACTTCTTCAGCAGTCATGCCCACGCCTTTGTCGGCAATGGTAAGCGTTCCCTTTTCCTTATCGATTGTTACATCTATCCGAAGGTCACCTAATTCTCCTTTTGCTTCTCCAATAGAAGACAATGTTTTTAATTTTTGAGTTGCGTCTACTGCATTACTAACCAGTTCCCTGATAAAAATGTCATGTTCACTGTATAAGAATTTCTTAATAATTGGAAAAATATTTTCCGTTTGTACGCGTATACTGCCTTTTTGCATAATTATAATTTTTTAAATTAACTGGCTTATATATTACAAATTATTGACCACATTTTAATTCGGGTCATTTTGTCATTTCTATACTCCTAAACAGGCTGAATGAGCTTACCGGACTGAATAAACTACAGTTTCTAAAATAAAAATGGGGCTCTTGTATGAGCCCCATTTTAAAAAATATGATAATTATTACTCAACAAAGAATTGCTTGCTGATCTTGAAATCGTAGTTATATACCTGTAATGTGTATAAACCCCTTCCGATATTACCCGGTAAAGTAAAATTATCGTCAATGAAATTAACCTGCAGGATTATTTCCCGCTGGTAAACCAGTTGGCCAATACTATTGATGATCTTAACCTGGTAATGGGCTGGTTTTACATTGTCTAATGAATAATGTAAGTTCCCACCACGTTTTATGGGAGATGAATACACAACCAATCCTGCCGGAATGCTATCAGTTTTAAATGTTTCTTGTGCACCATAAGATATTCCTCCGTCATTTGAAGCATAGGCACGGTAGTAATATCTTGTTCCGCGTACCAGGCCATTCAAAGTAACTGTATAATCTGTTGTTGGTATATCCAGTTTACGAACCTTTGTTCCAAATCCGGGAGCAAAGCCATCAATACCGCTGTATTCAATACCATAAGTAATGGCAGGTGTACAACCCGGGTTAGAAATAGTTCCGCTCAATTTTACATTATTCGGTGTCAGCAATTCTGCCGCACCTGTTACAACGGTTGGAGCTGCATTGTTTCCAGAACCCCTCACTGCCACGTTGATGGCATTGGCACCACCACCGCTTACAGGAATATTTCCATTATAAAACTGAATTGCTGTTGGGCTGAATTTTACAAAAACTTCCTGGCTGAATTGTCCGCCCGGTTGTGTTAAACTGAGTGATGCTGTATAAGTTCCGGTTGCAGAAGTTGAGAAACTATACCCTGCAAAAGGCCCAACATTAATGTTTGTTGCATTAAGATAAGTACTGCTGATTGTAAATGAATTAGCAGCTGTTGTGGTATTCACACATACGCCACCAAAATCTGTAAGCGCTGTTGCTAATAGTACCGGTGTTGCAGTTGTGAAAGATTGTTCTGTACCATACTCTGTGCCACCGGCATTGGTTGCATAAGCCTTGTAAAAATAAGTTGTAGCCGGAACAAGTCCGGTTAAATCTGATGAGAAACTTCCTGTTGCCAGGTTTGTTGATGCAACCTGGGTACCAGTGCCATTTGCAAAACCGGCTATAAGGCTGTATTCAATACCATATGCTGAAATTGCTGAACATCCTATTGAAGGTATGGTTCCGGCAACCACTGCACTGGTTACAGTAATTGTACTTGCTGTACCTGTAGTTACAGCAGGTGGATTATTTGCCCCGGATCCGGAGGCAACTACATTGATAGCAGTAGCTCCACCACCAGATACGGCAATATTGCCATCATAAGACTGAATAGCAACCGGTGTAAAATTTACAAAAACCTCCTGGGAGAAATTACCTCCTGGCT
>JAGPDJ010000427.1 GCA_018057635.1 Ferruginibacter sp.
TCATCAGCACTGAACGGGGTACCTGCCCGTCCCGAATACTCTGATACAAATTTAATCTTGTAAGACAATGGCTCTTCCGTTGACAATTTGATAATAACCCTCATTCTTACAGTATTGGCCTTAAAAGTTACACCAATCCAGGAAGTGCGCAAATAACCCGATTTTTCATCGTTCATTTCCAATACATCAAACTTACCTAAAACAGTAGCTACAATAATTTTCCAGGCTTCTTCCTTGGTGCGCCCTTCTTTTATATTCAATACAATTTCATTGTTAGCAATGTCTGATTGTATCGAAGAAGTGTAGGATTCATCAGCCTGCAATTTAAAATAATCAGATTTGGGTGGGTTTATCCCGGTTTTTTTACAATAATCTCTTATTTCAGGTATAAAACCTTCTTCTTTTACCTCTACAGTTACACAATCATTATAAGGTACACTCACCTGCAGTGACCCTGTTCCCATAACTACCCCGTTTAAATAAATTTTGGCAGTTTGAGGTGTGGATGTAACAGCAACTACAGAAGGTAAAAAAGCTTCATCCACTTTCAATTGAATATAATCTGCATTCGGAGGGTCTTCGTACCCTTTTTTATTGCAATAAGTTCTAACCTCTGATGCATAACCTTCAGCTCTTACTTCTACAGTTACACAATTTTTTTTGCCTACACCAACTATAAAACTGCCGGTACCACGTAAGCGCCCATCAACGTAAATTTTAGCATTACTTGGTGCTGTGGTGATGTTTACTTTTTGAGCATAGATAGCTGTTTGCAGCCCCGAAACAAGAATTAAACAAATGAGAATTGCTTTCAAAAAAGATTTTTTGATCATAAGCCAGGTTTTAAAGGTTGGTAAAAAGTTAGTTTTGTTTTGCTTTTAAATATATACCTATTTCCACAAAACTAACAATTGTATTCTTGATTTATTTACAGAAAACACCTTTTTTGTGTGAAGTATTCACCCTGATATTACCAAACAATATTTAAATTAATTGTTTTATTAATAGATACCTGTATAAAAGCGTCTACTGCTTATGTTCAGTACCTCGTTCTTTAACAAATATTTTATATGGATAATTTACCATACTGCATCAAACAGCAAACTTTAAATATGGAGCAGCTGTTTTCAGCATTATTAATGCTTATATTTTTTTCCTGTAATCCTAACAATGAAGGTTTACCGGGCTTACATTCAACAGGTGAAACCTCAATAAATCCTTACAAACAAATAAAGGCAATACCATTACCTGACGGATTTGAAAGAATAAAAGAGGTTTCAGGGTCTTTTACTGGTTTCTTACGAGATATTAGTCTCAAAGAAAATACAACAGTTTATCTCTATAACGGCAAGCCAAAACGCAACCAGTCTGCCCAATATGCTTTGTTAGATATTTCAACAGGCAATAAAGACCTGCAACAGTGCGCCGATGCCGTTATGCGCCTGAGGGCCGAATACCAGTTTGCCATGAAACAGTTTGAGCAGATTGTTTTTTACGATAATGAACATGCTGCCTATAAATTTGCTGCACCGTTTACCCGGGAACGTTTTGATAAATATTTAATCAGGGTTTTTGGGATGTGCGGTTCGGCATCTTTATCAAAACAATTAAAACCGGTAAACAACTTTTCACAAATGCTGCCCGGCGATGTAATTATCAGAGGCGGTTTTCCCGGTCACGCAGTTATTGTAATGGATGTTGCAATAAATGATTCAGGCAAGAAGATCTATTTGCTGGCGCAGGGTTACATGCCTGCACAGGATATACATGTACTTAAAAATCCCCTGAATACTGATTTGTCGCCCTGGTATGAAGTAAATGATGATCCTGTTATAGTAACACCGGAATATACTTTTACGCAGCATGAATTGAGGAGGTGGTAATAAAAAGTTCTATCATACAGCATTAACGTACCAACAAAAAACTTCCTTTTTCATTAAATGACCGGGAGTTATTTTCCACTTTATAAACCAGGTAATAAGTATAAGCGCCATTAGGTTGCCTGGTATTTTTAAAATTCCCATCCCAACCTGTTTGCAGTGAAGTGCTGCGGTAAACAATATTACCATAGCGGTTATAAACTATCAACTCGCCTGTAATACCACAAAAGCATAATGGTTTAAAAACATCATTAAAACCATCATCGTTGGGAGTAAACGCAGCAGGAATATACACCTGGCAATTACAGTTTGTTTTTTCAGTAACGATTATAGTATCTCTTACTGTATTGCAATAACTGGAAACATCTACCCAATAATTGCCTGGTTTATTTACCATGATAGAGGGGGCAGTGCTGCCATCCTGCCAACGATAAAGATAGCCGGACTGGTGCAGGTTATTCAGCAATTGTATATTGTCGCCATCACATATTTGCAGGTTGGAACCCAGGTCTGCAGCGGCATAGAAAGGTTTGCAGATACAGGAGTCTTTTGGACTAATAAGGATACTGTCCCTGACAGTACCGCAGGCATTTGCAGATTGCAGCCAATATAACCCCGGCTGCTGTACAACCAATTGGTCCGCAGCAGATCCATTGCTCCATTGGAATATATCCCAGGGCTGTTTAACCAGCAGATTTTTAAGCGTGATGGTGCTTTGCATACATATAA
>JAGPDJ010000428.1 GCA_018057635.1 Ferruginibacter sp.
AGCTGGCCCATATGTTTATGTGGTTAGCGAAAATCTTTGGTACAGCCTATCGGATAATACAATGCCTACACAATTTTTTACCGGAGTAGAATATATAAATGCACAGAGTATTGTCAGGTTTTCAACGATGGGCAGAGGTATATGGGATTTTAAGATCACCGGAACCATACCTGTTACTTTGGTAAAATGGCAGGCTGTTAAATATGCATCTGATGTTTTATGTAGCTGGGAAACAGAACAGGAAACAAACAGTGCACATTTTATTGTAGAAAGAAGCACAGATGGGATACATTTTACTTCAATTGGAAAAGTGAATGCCGGCGGTATGAGCAATTCGGTTTCAAAATATTCTTTCTTAGATCAGTCTCCTTTTAAAGGGATTAATTACTATCGTTTAGTATCAGTGGATAAAGACAATAAAACAAGTAATAGTAAAATCATTACTGTTAAAATGGATGTAAGTGTAAGTAAACTGAACATTTATCCCAATCCGGTTATTAATAAACTGTTCATCGAAATGCAATCAGATATCCGCGATGTTGTTGTAATTAAAATATTTGATGCAACCGGGAAAAATATCAGGCAGGAAAGCAGGGTAATAGAAGGCAACATGGCATTTACTATGAACCTGGAAAATATCGCCAGCGGCGTTTATAGTTTACAGGTTACAGGTAAAAATACAGCAGCAGTAAAGAGATTTATTAAACAATAGTTCAAACGACCACATTTTTCAGATCTGGATATTTTATAAAATTTTCGGTTAATTTACATATTTGCCGGTCATTTTTTGCCGGTGAAGATGCTTATTTAATTCCACTCCATTCAGCATAAAACTGCTGAAGGTATTGTTGCATGAACAGATGCCGTTGTTCTGCCATTTTCTTCCCGGTGTCTGTATTCATGCGGTCTTTTAACAACAATAATTTTTCATAAAAATGATTGATGGTTGGCGCTGTACTTTTTTTATATGCATCTTTGGTCAACTGCATATCTGGTTTAACATCCGGGTTGTATAGCTCCCGGTTTTTAAATCCGCCGTAATTAAATGCCCGGGCAATACCAATGGCTCCCAAAGCATCCAGCCTGTCTGCATCCTGAACCACACTTAATTCAGTTGATGTAAAAGTAATCCCTGTATTTCCACCTTTAAATGAAATATGGCGGATAATGTTTTCTACATGGTCAATAACATTTTCATGCACTTTTTCTGATACCAGGAAAGCCCTCGCTTTCTCCGGACCAACATCTTCATTGCCATCATGAAACTTTGAATCTGCAATGTCATGCAGCAACGCACCCAGTTCTACAATGAACAGATCGGCATGTTCGGTAGCTGCAATTTTTTTTGCATTATTATAAACCCGTTCAATATGCCACCAGTCATGCCCGCCTTCTGCTCCCCGCAGTGTTTCTTTTACAAATAGGATCGTGTTTTCTATTGTTTTATTTTCAACCAATGTCATGAATAATCTGTATTATAATATTTAAAACCTGCCGGTACATTAATTTGGCTGCCAGGTTTTTCAAGTGATGAAAAATTGTTTTATCGTTTTTTTTCTATTTCCCAGGGCAGATTGCAAGTTAATGGATTGATGAATAATCTGAAGGGGATTTACAGGAATGATTAAAAGGTTTTTATGACCTGGAGTTATTTTACGCTATATTTAATTACAATATTTATGATGGATAATAATATATCTGAAAAGCTATTCTCTGAAAGCCTGGTATCAGAAGCATCTTTTAAAAGGATCAAATTAGCAGCAGCAGCCGGAATCGTTTCAGTCTTCTGGGAAATTAAGTTATTATTATACCTGGGAGTTTTATTGCTCAGCGGAGGGTTAGGGATTCTTGTTTATAAACATATAAACACGATTGGGCACAATGTGATTTTAATTTTTCTCATACTGGTTACTGCCGGATGTTTCGCATATTGCTTCAGATTTAAAAAACCTTTTTCTGTCAGCAAGGTTGATGCCCCCAATGTATTTTTTGATTACCTGTTACTCCTTGCCTGCCTGTTGTTCCTTACTATAATTGCTTACCTGCAATTTCAGTATAATTTTTTTGGTAACCGTTTCGGACTGGCCGGATTTATTCCCATGACCGTACTTTTTTTAGCTGCTTATTATTTTGATCATATTGGAATACTCTGCATGGCCATAACAAATCTTGCGGCATGGATGGGGATTACAGTTACACCATTTGAAATTTTAAAAGAAAATGATTTTAACAGTACAGCTGTCATACTCACCGGTTTGGTTTTGGGAGTATTGCTTATTTTAATTGGGTTATTAAGCAACAAAATAAATTTTAAAAAGCACTTTCAATTTACGTACACAAATTTTGGAATGCATATACTTTTCATCTGCTGCATAGCTGCTATGTTTCAGTTTGAACAATTTTACTTTTTATGGTTCCTGTTGCAGTTGGGTATTGCAATATATTTTTATATCAGGGCCAAAACGGAACGTTCTTTTTATTTTTTATTGGTTTTGTCACTCTATACTTATTTCAGTTTGGGATTTGTTGTCATTAGGCTATTAGCATTATTTAACTGGAATGATCTGGGCCCTGTATACCTGGGCCTGATTTATTTTATTGGTTCAG
>JAGPDJ010000068.1 GCA_018057635.1 Ferruginibacter sp.
AATTATATACTCATCAGGCTGCAACCCCTGATATCACTGTTATCCAGCCTGCCCATTACCTCAAAGCTCCCGTTATTATATAGTTTGCCAATATCATCTGTGGCAATAAATGAACAACTGTATACATTGGCAAGGTCAAATATATTGATAACACCAGAAGCAGCTTCCCTGGTTATTGTTCCCGGAAAAATTATATCAAATGGATCATCTTCCTTTCTTAAAACAACTTTCATCCAGGCCGGACAATGAAAAATGCCATTTTTTTTTGCATAAGCCTGCGATAAAAGTTCGGTCATACCATACTCTGAATGAATATGATCAACATTAGCCTGTTTTTTTAAAAACTGATGAACCGCAGTCCGGGTCATTTCTGCTTTCCTTCCCTTCATGCCACCCGTTTCCATGATGAACGTGTGTTTAAGATGTAGCTGGAATTTTTCAAAAAAATCAAGCAACGCATATGTAACGCCAATCAATAAGGTTGGTTTGGCGTCTTTTTCATTTTGCACTAAAATATTTTTCAGGGTTTCATGGTCATACAAATGAAATCCGCTTTCGGGGTATTTACTTTTATTGATCAAAGCATTAACCATCCATACCAGCGATGAATGTTTTCTTTCCAGGTAAGAAGGGAGTAAGCCGAGTATGCAGTAATTACTGCTATCTCCATAGCTGGATTCAAAATAGTTAATAAAACTTTCTTCATAAATACCAATCTCTTTTATAAAGTGTTTGCTGTTTACCGAACAGGTGGTTCCACTGCTTTCAAAGATCATTTCCGGTTCAAATAAGGTGGTTTTAATCTCCCTGGATTTAAAGAACTGGATAGGCAGGAATGGTATTTGTTTCACATCCTTTACTGCGGTTGCATCAACATTTACGGCATGGCAATATTCACGGTAAAACGGATTCTGTTCAAACTGAAATTGAAAAATCCGGAGAGCAAGGTCGTTAAAACCATCAGCGGTAATATTAAATATTTCTTTCCTGAATGCTTTATGGCCTGTTAATTGTTGCATAATTCATTGGCAAAGTTGTACTATTTAAGATGGATATATGAACTTCTATCATTAAATTTGGTTATCAAACTATAAAAATGCGTATTACATTTCTACTTATATCATTACTTTTTATTTTTTCTGCCTGTAAAAAGGATAAATTTACTACCCAGCCGCAGATCGAATATAAATCTGTTGACCCCAATTATACCAGCATCGACCTTGGCGCCGTAATACCCGATATCACATTTAAGGTTACTGACCTGGAAGGCGACCTAGGCTTAAAGGCAGGGTCTGATACAGCTTTTATTTACCTAGACAACAGACTTACCGGAGTGAATCATAAATTTGATTCCCTTCCGTTTCCTGATCTGAAACTATCGGCCGGTAAAAGATTTGAAGGTGAAGTGAAGGTAAGTATTAACAAAGTATTACGTTGCATTCCATTACCCAATGGGGCACAGCACATAGATACGCTGTATTTCGATATTTATGTAAAAGATTTTGCAAAGAATAAAAGCAATGTGATCACTACCGGAGACCCGATTTTTTTTAATTGCCGTTAAATGAAATGGCTCCGGTTTATCTTATCTCATTCCCTGTTCATTTCTTTATGCGCTTTTTCTTTATGTTGGCAAACATTCATCCTGTTGCATGTTCCAGTAAATACAGATATATGCCTGCTTGTTTTTTTTGCAACCCTTGGCAGCTATAATTTTTACTGGCTTATCAGTAAATATCATTTTAGTGATAAAAGGGGAATCATTGATTTTTTCTATAAGAATATTTCTAATGTGATCGTTTTACTTACTGCCACAGTTGGGTTGGTTTACTTTAATTACCTGGTAAAGGAGATTTGGACTGTTATTATAATTTCAGTGATGCTCACACTGGCTTACAGCGTTCCGTTATGGCCGGTTAAGCAGCTGGCATTTGCCCGTAAAGCAGGGTTTTTAAAGACTGTTTTGCTTGCATTTACGTGGACGTATGTAACCATCATGATACCGGTTAAACAGGCAGAACTTGATATCAATATGTCTGTAGTATTATTATTTACTGCAAGGTTTTTATTTATGCTTATGCTATGTATCATCTTCGATTCAAGAGATGTAACAGTAGACAAGATCCGGTCCCTCAGCAGCCTGGCTACAGATGTTAGTAAAAGGATACTTGGGATAATCATGACATTTTTATTTTTCACTTACCTGGCAGCAGGTTTTTTATTAAGATATTATTTTGAAGACAATGCACAAGTAGCTGCTTTTTTTGTAACAGGTATTGTGGTATTGGCTGTTTACAGGCTTTCTTTGCAAAAACAGGGATATTTTTTTTATTATTTCCTGGTTGATGGTTTGATGTTGTTTTCTGCAACCGCAACAATTGTGGCAAGTATTTAGTTATTTTGCTGCATAAATATTTAAAAGCATGGCTAAGGCAAAAAAGAAATCTATACTTACAACAGCATCATATGATTTTTTAAAAAGTTATATCAATAATTCTTCCCCAACAGGCTTTGAAAGCAGCGGGCAAAAATTATGGATGAATTACCTGCGTCCTTATGTGGATGAATTTTTTACAGATCCTTATGGAACCGCTGTAGCAGTTATTAACCCTTCGGCTGCATTTAAAGTAGTAATAGAAGCACACGCTGATGAGATCAGTTGGTTTGTGAATTATATTTCACCGGAAGGATTGATATACCTGAAACGCAATGGTGGTGTGGATCACCAGATAGCTCCATCAAAAAGGGTGTTGATACAAGGCAAGAAAGGGCTCGTTAAAGCTGTTTTCGGATGGCCTGCCATTCATACCCGGATGGGCAATGCAGATAAGGAAACACAGCCAAAAGTGGAGAACCTGTTTCTTGATTGTGGCGCAAGGAATAAAAAAGAAGTGGAAGCTTTGGGCATTCATGTTGGTGCTGTAGCCACATATGAAGAAGGATATGATGAGTTGGCTCATGGTTACCTGATCGGCCGGGCTTTTGATAACCGCATCGGTGGATTTATGATTGCAGAAGTTGCCAGGTTACTGAAAGAAAATAAAAAGAAACTACCTTATGCGTTATATGTGGTAAATGCCGTGCAGGAAGAAATCGGCTTAAGAGGTGCTGAAATGATCGCACGCAGGATAAAGCCCGATATTGCAATTATCACCGATGTAACGCACGATAGCACCACGCCCATGATCAATAAAATGATAGAAGGGGATTGCTCTTGTGGTAAAGGCCCGGCACTTTGCTATGGTCCGGCAGTGCACAACAAACTACTTGATTTTGTTCAGCATACTGCTGCCAAATCTAAAATACCCGTTCAGTTAAGAGCCACCAGCCGCAGCACCGGAACCGATACAGATTCTTTTGCTTATGCCAATGATGGTTGTCCTTCTGTACTCATTTCAATTCCATTGCGCTATATGCATACAACGGTAGAAATGCTTCACAAAGATGATATAGAAAATACGGTTAAGCTGATGTATGATACATTGCTGGCTCTTACTCCAAAAACCAACATGAGTTATTTTTAATAAATCAGTCAGCCTGCCGCTTTTTATAGCAGAAGCAATAATTTATAATATCCATTTACTGAACACTGATCAGCATTTTAATTGCATCTTATAAAAAAACGTCTTAACGCCTTTCCGGCAAAAATAACATTATTGGTACTAGCTTATTACTGCTTCAAATACTAAATTAAACAGTAATAAGTAATCGTTTTCAGATTCTGTAACTTGCATCCATGGAAGATCGTTTTGGTAAATACCTTCGCTTATTAGGGAGTATATTTTTTTTAGTATTAGGATTCATCGTTGCCGTTATATTACTATTACTCACAGTAAGGCTGTTTTTTGGTTTGATGTCATATATACCGTGGATCACTTATATATATATGATCTTCATCATACTGGTACCGGCTGCACTTTTTATACCTGCTTATATTGTTTATATCCGGCGCACAACCTCGCATCCAAATAAAATGGTTAAGTGGATTTCTTATATGATTTTCACCCTTGCCATTGCAACATGGTCCGTTTTCCTTTTTATGGATATGGTAACTTTTTACAAGCATGCCTATACAGCCATTGGAATGTATAAAAGTTATGATATGGTTTTTCTTGCAGCCAATGTAGCCTGCTTTTTTTTAGTGGGGGTTATGCAGGCATTCACAACAGCAAAAGAAAAAGACTGGATGGAAAGGAGCAGGTGATCACCCTGTCTGCGGCTTTAAGCCCAGGAAGCGGTTGATCAAATACATTAATTATATTCATATTCAATAGAACCCATCAGTTTGCGTTCTTTGGAATAACATTTCTCCCTGTTGCGGAGCCCGTTGTCATAACTGTATTTCCATACAAAATAATTACTGCCTCCTTCTTCTGTGTTTGTCATTTGAACCAACTGCCCGGCATTGTTGTATTCAAATAAATAATCCGGTAACAGTTTAGTTGTAGCATCATTGGAATGAACGATATCTGTAATCCTGTTCTTGTTGTCGTAATAATAATAATATTTAAAGCCGTTCTTACTGTCTTTTTCAATACCCAGGTTATTGTTTTCGTCCAGGGCAAAAAATATGGCAATGCTGTCATATTTATTTTTAACCCGTATCATTTTTTCCGGCAGGTTAATGCTGTTGTAATAATATATATGTTCTTCCTGTATTTCATTGGTAAAATCATCATCGGATGATTTTATGATGGATAAAATAGAAGATAGCCGGCCATCTTTATCATAACTATACTTATTAACTGAAACAGCTATTTCCGAACTGTCGGATGTACTTAATAACTGGCCTTTATCATTGAAAAGAGAAATAAATAAAGAAATCCCTGATATATTAGAACGGGTAAATAGTTCGGTTTTCCTGTAATCTTTAGATATCTTTTTTTCACAAAAGAAGCCGTCACTTTCTGTTCCGTCATCTTCAAAGCTTTTTATTTTAATGCTTCTTATCTTATTTTCCTTGTAAATAGCCATTTCGGCAAGTAATTGCTTATTGCTTATGATGTCCCTGTAATAATATTGTGCCTGAAG
This sequence comes from Ferruginibacter sp., assembly GCA_018057635.1. The sequence continues at coordinate 5,032 of JAGPDJ010000068.1, forward strand.
AGATAACCCAATTGAGAATAGTGAAAGAACAAGAATGAATGTTTTTTTCATGAATATGGAGATTTCAATTTATTTTATCAAAGTTAAACTGTAAATTATATCATTATTATACATGCGCCTAAACTTTATTATTTTTAACAAAATTATCCGCTTTGAGTCATCATAAAGAAAGATCAGCTAAAAACTGCCTTAATTGCAATGCAGAAGTGCTTGGCAGGTATTGCCAGGTATGCGGACAAGAGAATATAGAACCCAAAGAAACAGCCTGGAACCTGTTGACCCACTTTTTTAAAGATGTCATTCATTTTGATGGCAAATTCTTCAGCACCCTAAAGTTCCTTGTTTCCCGTCCGGGGTTTTTATCAAAAGAATATATGGTAGGGCGGCGTGCCAGCTATCTGAACCCGGTAAAAATGTATGTGTTTACATCTGCCATCTTTTTCCTGGTTTTCTTTACTTTTTCAAAAATTACTGATAATGAAATTGGCAATACAACCATCAATGGTAAAACGAGCACTGAAATTGAGAAGATGGATTCTCTCCATTTTGCCGATTTTACAAGGGAAATAAACCGGGAAGATAAAAAACCGGATGTCCCGATGAGCAGGGCAGAATTTAAAAGGTATAAAGACAGTGCTTATGAAAATACCGGAATTCGTTTTACTACAAAGTTGTATGGCAGTAAAGCAGAATATGATTCTGTGTTGAAAAGCGGGAAAAAAAATCACAACTGGCTTCAGCGGCAATTGATATATAAACAAATTGAAGTAAATAAAAAATTCAATAATAATTCAAAACTCATTTTAAAATCTTTTGTTGATACACTTTTGCATAGCTTACCCCAGATGCTGTTCGTGTCATTGCCATTGTTCGCGGTGTTGCTCATGTTATTATATATACGCAGAAAGGATCTTTATTATGTTGATCACCTGATCTTTACCGTTCATTTCTATATTTTCAGTTTTATTGTCATGTTTGTAATGTACTGGATATCCAAATTAAACGGAACATTGGATTGGGGTTTTTTAAAGTTGCTGAATTTTCTGATATTCCTGGGTATGCTTTTTTATGAATATAAAGCAATGCGTAAATTTTATCTGCAGGGCAGGGCAAAAACAATACTCAAGTTCGTTTTGCTCAATATTATATTTCTGATCTTCCTGGCTTTATTATTTTTCATGTTTATTGTTTTCTCATTTTTTAAAATTTAAGTAATACATGTCCGATACTGCTATTGCATTTCTCCGCCTGGTAAAGATTATGGATGAACTTAGGGAAAAATGCCCATGGGATAAAAAACAAACCATTGAAACCCTGCGCCATTTAACTATAGAGGAAACCTATGAACTGGCAGAAGCCATTTCTGATGCCGACTGGAAAGGTATCAGGGAAGAACTGGGCGATATTTTATTACACATTGTTTTTTATGCAAAGATCGGAGCCGAACAAAATCAATTTACTTTAGAGGAAGTTATAAACGGCGTTTGCGAAAAACTCATTGTAAGGCATCCGCATATTTACGGAGATGTGGTAGTTAATAATGAAGAAGAAGTAAAACAAAACTGGGAAAAAATAAAACTGAAAGAAGGTAAAACTTCCGTTTTGGGAGGTGTACCAAAGTCTTTGCCTTCCATGGTAAAAGCCATGCGCCTGCAGGAAAAATCAAAGCAGGTAGGTTTTGAATGGGAAAATACCGGGCAGGTATGGGATAAGGTTAATGAAGAAATACTGGAGCTTAATGAAGCAGTTTTATCAGGCGACAAAGACAAAATGGAAGATGAACTGGGGGATGTTTTTTTCTCTTTGGTAAACTTTGCAAGGTTTTTGCAGTTAGATGCAGAAAATGCACTGGAGCGGACCAATAAAAAATTTATTGACAGGTTTACAAGAATGGAAAAAGCTGCTACTGAACAAAATAAATACCTGCACGACATGTCTCTGGAAGAAATGGATGCCATGTGGAACAAGATAAAAGGAGCAGAGAAATAAACGGCAGTATGTATTAATTACAATAAATACATACTAAATTAATGATACACGATTTTATTTGTAATTATATTTAAAATACCGCATACATATTTGCAGAAATCAATAACATTCACAAGGTTTTTCAGTAAGAATGCTTACCTGTTATTAATAGCAGCCTGGTTTGTAACACTATCTTTTATAGTTGATGAATATTGGTCTGCAAATTCTTCCATGCGCTCAGTGCATAATAAAATAAGCAACTATATCCAGGGCCAGGAAAAAGATCTCCGTAAAATTGCAAACGATTCGGTGTTTATCCGGCAATTAACAGCTGGCAATTATTCAGAAGAAATACTGGAAAAACTTACTTCAAAGAAATATTATTTTTTCATCTATGCAACAGATACCTCAGGTATTGAACAACTGGTATTCTGGAATACTCAACAGGTACTGCCATTCCCGTCAATGCTTTATGAAAACCGCCATTCTGGTTTTGTGAAACTGCAGAACGGTTATTATGTTTGGGACAGGTTCAGTTCTGGGGATGCAAAAATAATCGGACTGGTACCTGTTAAATGGGATTATATAATCTCAAATGACTATTTAAAAAATGGTTTTGCAAATGACCCGTTGCTTTCACTCAATTATGATATTTCAGGTAATATAGAAAAAGGCGAAGCCGTAAAATCAATGGATGGTGAAACGCTGTTCTACCTCGTGCAATTAGCTGGATCAAGTAATTATAAGAATAACTTTATCTCTGCTGCATTACTCATTTTAGCTTCACTGATCGTTTTATTGTTCATTCACCTGTGTGCTAACTTTTTTGCTGCAAGAAATTTATGGAAAGGAATAGTAGTGTTTTTAATTCCGGTCACCTGCCTGAGGATTGTAAGTTATTATTATTCCATTCCTTTAAATTTCAGGCAGTTTGAATTATTCGACCCGGCAATTTACGGTTCTAATTTTATTTTACGTTCCCTGGGCGACCTGCTCATAAATGCCCTGCTATTTGTATGGTTCATATTGTTCTTTCGCAGCAAGATCCGGGAAGACCAGGGAAGGGTAAAACAAGTATCGCCTCTTTTAAAATGGCTGCTTTTATTTTGGATCAGCAGTATATTGTGGTTGCTCACATACGAAGGCAGTTTTATAATCCGTAGCCTGGTAGCAGATTCTCAGATTTCATTTGATGTCATAAACTTTTTTTCACTTAGTATTTACAGCGCAGTTGGCTTTATTGTACTGTGTTGTATTGCTATCGGGTATTATTTTTTATGCCAGATGCTGCTTTATTTTGTTAAGCCATATTACAATAAAAGTTTTATTCCGCTTTTTTTATTTGTGGCCATCGAAGGCCTGCTGATGTTAACATTTAATATTGGAAACCTTTCTGGCGAATTCGAGATATTTGTTTTGATCTGGCTTTTATGCTTTCTGTTTTTACTGAACAGCAATTATTTTAACCTGGTGGCTTCCAGAATAGTTTCTTCCCGGCTGGTTTTCTGGCTTTTTTTCTTTTCTGTTTCCATAACCATGATCATCATTGCAGAAAACAACAACAAGGAATTAAGAAACAGAAAACACTATGCAGAAATACTTACAACCAAATCCGATCCTTCCAATGAAATACTCATCAATACCATGCTCACCGATTTCAATGCAGATTATCTTACAAAAAACTACGACAGGCTGTTGAATGAGGAATCCAATCATTTTTTTAAAGACTCACTTGTTAATGCTAATTTCTCCGGGTATACCAACAAATATGAAACAAGGATTTTTACTTTTTCTGCAGATGAAAAGCCACTGTATAACAAAGAACTGGCTGAATACAATGAACTGAATACCATTTTAAAAACACAGACCAGGCCAACAAAGATTCCCGGCTTATTGTATTACGATGAATCGTATGACCGTTTCAGTTATATCAGCAAAAAAACGATCTCAGATACTGCCGGTAGCCCATTGGG
>JAGPDJ010000429.1 GCA_018057635.1 Ferruginibacter sp.
GTAGTAGATGGTGGGATCTTCGTTAACCATATTAATGTAAGTAAATATCCTAAATGTAATATAAAATTGCCCGTTTTTAAAAGAGTATCATAAGCTCTATAAGCCTGATTATGTTGAACAAGAAAGTCAAAGAAAAATAGTAACGGAAAAGAGGTGAAATAGAAAACAAGGATTCCTATAGAAAAAATAAAAATAGAAACTTCTTTAGAACTGAATTGACTGCTGCTTCTGCTCATCATTATACTCAGTCTTTTAAGTATTACTATTACTATAAAAGTTAATCCACTAACATATGAATAATTTGTTACTTCATTCTTATTAATCTTCTGAATGAATTCCAATATAAAAAATAGAATTAGTAATAATAATGCAGCAATATATTTCTGTCTAACTTTTTTTCCCAATTCTTTAGAAAAAAATATATACCAATAGTATAGAACACATGTTAAACTAAAAAAACTGTAAAATGAGGAATTGTAAGTATTTATTTCTTTCCATATAGTTGATATAATGTTTTCTGAAATACAAACCCAAAAAATAAAATGGTAATAAAGAGGGAGAGAAGGTTGCTTTTTTTTTACTATTAAAACCAGTGAACAAAGTACTGAAATAATGCTTAATATTTTATAATCTGTCATATTCGCTACTTAGGTTTTTCACCATCTTTTACTTCGATAATTGTCCTACCATTTTTAGTGCCATGTGGTGCACAATTTGGTGGGCAAACATCTCCAAAATCATATATGGAATGAATTAAATCGGTTGCCTCTATTTCAACATCACCACACATTGATTGTAAATATACTGACCTTTTACCTGCAAAAGGGTGATTCACATTTGGATCTGAAATTTTTTTCCTATCTTGTCTAATTGTCCTTAAATAGATTCTAACTCCTCTTTGTCCATTACAACTTCCTGCATTTAAAAGTGTTTCAAAATCTTCTTTATAGAAATAAACATAATCTGTTTCAGATGAATTTCTTTGGTTAAATATTTGAGGAAGTTCGGCTTTTGAAGTAGGAGCTCCATAATTAAAAGGAGACAATCGATGCGTACGAATTAAATCCTCTAATTCATATTTCGTATTTTCTGAGGTGTAGTTTAATATTTTTTTTATTTCGTCAATATTAATTTCATTGTTTGGGTCAGTATTCAGCTCCGCGATATTTTTTAAAGTATCATTCCCATGATATTTAAGTTCATTAATTGCTTTTTTTAATGCAACAATGTCTTTGTCTTTTTCATTTTGGCAACCACAAAAAAAGACTAAGCATAATAATACCAATAAAGTTAGAGTTGAAAGTTGTGTTTTCATTTTGTTTTTTTTTTTCAAATTTGGCATTTTTAATTTAATCCATCACTATAACTTTTGTTACACCCGGCTTTTTCCCCTTGACAAGTGCCGCCACCTCCCATACCTTTGCACGAAACCACCTCAAATGACCCAGACCCAAAAAGTACAGGTACTGCTCGAAACCCTTAAACTGATTCCCACTCCTCACCAGTGGCGACATGATGTATCCTTTGATGAAGCTTGTACAGTTGAGGCCCCCTACACACTATCTTGTGCACTGGAAAAAGGACACATCGCGGTCATGGGTAGTTACGACAATCGGTCAGCGGTCATGAACAAACTCAGGATCATCATCTATGTCAACTACCTTTGGCGCACCGGAATTCACCCGATCTACGGCTTTGGCAAACATTCTAAAACGACGCATGCTGAGGTGGTCGGGGTTTTACAAATGGCAATAAAATCTTATCAATGAAAAATACCGTTTATCTATTTCTTATTATTCTTAGCTGCCTGTCGCTCACCTCCTGCTTTCATTATGCAACAGTGGCTAAGGATACCATGCCCGCGGTCAATGACAAGGGCGACCAGCAAGATACCGTGGTGGTCAGCGCTTATTTTTGGGGTGCTTTAAGCCATCCGGTTTACACCCAGCCTTATTGTGATGGCCAGGGCTTTCACAAGGTGGAGGTCAAATACACCTTTTGGCAGGGACTGGCCGGCTTTATAACAATTGGCATTTGGCGACCGGCTACCATCATTACTTCCTGTACCAAAAACATGCAAAACGAATAAGAAATGGCAAGAATCATACGCAACTCACAAAAGCCATGGTCCAATTTTCATTCTACCTTTAACCAAACGGTAGAAGAATTAATAGTGATCTCTAATGATCGCTCCGGACTGCCCCTCGACAACTATAATCTTACCACCCAGGCTATTCTCGACTTACTGGATGAAGGCCTTTCCCGACAAAAACAGATCAAAGCAGGTGGCTCCCGTTGGTCATTGTCGCCCATCAATTTTACCAATCAATGGTACCTGGATACTACCCGACTAGCCATTGCCATGCACATGGAGGGGGGTGAATTAGATTCTTCTTATCCGGGCGTACCCGATGACCTCGCTTTTGCCCAATGTGGGGTAGGGATCAAACAGCTGAGTACATTTTTTGGAAGAAGACAACGGTCGCTGAAGGCCTCAGGTGCGAGCAATGGACAAACCATAGCCGGGGCCATAGGTACCGGAGTTCATGGATCATCCATCGAATTCGGATCTGTTCAGGATTTTGTAGTAGGCTTGC
>JAGPDJ010000430.1 GCA_018057635.1 Ferruginibacter sp.
CTATTTACGGGGAAGGGAAATATATCTCGGAAGAACTGGGTGTGGTGTACCCGGCTCACCGCCTGGCCAGTGATATGGATGCCGGGAATTTTGAAGTTACTTATCCCGGGGCGACAAAGCCTTTGAAACTGGTGGCAACGGATGAAGAATCAAAGATCCATCCTTCTTCGGTGTATGGCATTACTAAACAGAACCAGGAACAAATGGTGATGACTGTTTGCCCCACCATTGGTATTGCCCCTGTTGCTTTCCGTTACCAGAATGTATATGGGCCCGGACAATCATTAAGTAATCCTTACACGGGTATACTTTCTATTTTTTCTACCCTGATCAGGAATAAAAAAGCGATCAACATTTTTGAGGATGGAAAAGAGAGCCGGGATTTTGTTTATATCGATGATGTGGTAAGAGCAACCTTCCTGGGAATAGAAATGGAAGCCGCCAACGGACAGGTTTTTAATGTTGGAACTGGCGTGGCTACCACCGTACTGGAAGTAGCCACATTACTGGCTGATTATTATAATGAGCAGGTCCCGATAACTGTTTCGGGTAATTACAGGTTGGGTGATATCCGTCATAACCTGGCGGATATGACGAAGATTGAAAAACTGCTTTCTTTCAGGCCCGGCGTGACGTTCAAAGAGGGCCTTAAAAAATTTACCGACTGGGTAAGCCTGCAGGAAATTCAAAGCAGCAAATACGAAGAGTCTATTACTGAAATGAAAGCGAAGGGGTTATTGAAATAATAAAGTATGGCCAAGATCGGATTAGTTACCGTTTTATTTAAGAGTGATGAAGTGCTCCCGGATTTCTTCAGCAGTATTGCGCGGCAAACTCATAAAGATTATATCCTTTATTTAGTGGATAATTCTGAAAGTGAGGCAACGGATAAGATGATCAGCCAATGCCTGGCGGACTATCCGGTTACGGCGTACAAACATATCAGGACCGGTGGTAATATTGGAGTGGCAGCCGGGAATAATACAGGAATAAAACTTTCACTCGAAGAGGGATGCTCACATGTGCTGATATTGAATAATGATATTGACATAGAACAGGACTTTATGTTCAGTGCTATGCTTTCCCTTGCTGAAGAGAAAGGGGAGAGCATGATCGTTCCGAAGATCTATTATTTCGGGGAGAAAAAGATCTGGATGGCCGGAGGATATATGGATAAGTGGAGGGCTTTGGGAGTACATTATGGTTATAATAAAGAAGATGCCCCGGAATATAATGTAGCAAAACATGTTACCTATTCACCCACCTGTTTCATGCTGGTAAAAAAGGAAGTGTTTGAAAAAGTGGGGTTCATGGATGAAAAATACTTCGCTTATTATGATGATACCGATTTTGTTTTAAGGGCAACCAACAGGGGGTATAAGATTTTCTATGATCCCACATTGGTTATCCTGCACAAAGTTTCTTCTTCAGCAGGTACAAACTCTCCGTTTTATGTTTATTATTCAAACAGGAATAAGCTCTACTTTATCCGGAAAAATTTTACAGGGGTACAGCGGTATTTTTCGATACTTTATACACTAGTGTCGAGAGTGGTGTTTTATTTCAGGTTTGATAAGGCAAGGAGACAAAAGTTGGTACAGGGATTAAAAGATGGTTTCAAAATGCCAATAGAAAAAAGCTGAAACCCTACTTTTCAGATTACCGAGGCTATTTTCTTTACGATATTTCCCCAGTAATATGTTTCGTAGTAACCAGCAGGAGTGTTGGTTGAAGTTTTACTGCTCTCCAGCACCTTTTCGGCAAAAGTTTCCCAGTCATTGTCAGGAACCGTTACCAGTTTGTTCCCGCATACTTTTTTATCTAACCCGGCCGCTCCGCTTTCTGTGGCTATTACAGTGGCTCCGTACGCAATAGCTTCCACCATTTTTGTTTTAATACCGCCGCCGCTTTGTACAGGGTTCAGGAAAATATCAGCTGCTTTAAAATAGGTTTCTATATCCTCAACAAAACCAGCAAAGATGATATTCTTATCAGTGTAACTGGTTAATGCGTTCAGTTCCGCAGGTAAATCTTTACCACAAATAATGATCTTATAGCGGAAGGAAGGGGCTGCCAGCAACAGTGGATTGATACTGTCTAAAATATATTTTAATGCATCCAGGTTGGGCTTATACCTTAACAGCCCATTAAAGAGGATTATTTTTTCATCCGGTGCAATCGCATGCTGCTGTCTAATTGCTTCTTTGCAGGAAGTATTATCTGAAGGGTGTTCTTTGATAGTGATTCCAAAAGGAAGATGGATACATTTGGCAGGATCTGTTTTCCAGGAATTAATAGCGAAATCTTTATCCTCCGGGGTAATGAAAAAAAGTTTGTCAGCTTTTTTAAAACTCCATTTTTCATACAGTTTTAACAGCGGCCACCACCATCGTCCGGTAGAGCGGAACCGCTGGTGTTCTATATTGTGTGTATGAATAATCGTTTGGATGCCTGTTCTCTTTCTGATACTGAACGCCAGCCATGCATAATAAGGGTGTTCCCAGATTATGACATCGTATTTATTCAGCTTTATTTCATTGCTGATCTTTTTTACCAGGCTTAGGTCAATATACCGGTAGAATGATTTTTT
>JAGPDJ010000431.1 GCA_018057635.1 Ferruginibacter sp.
TGCATAAATCCTGATATATAAGATGAACGTATCCATTGTGCCCCTCCCAATGTTCACGGGATAAGGTGGGATGATAGTGAAAGCCAGGTAATTTATTTTCTAATTCAGTCAGTTCGTCATAATAAAGAAGGTCTGCTTTATTACGACAGCCAAAGATCATATGAATCTTTTTAAAGGGAATGTTATGCAGGTGAATATAATTCACCATACTTCTGAAAGGAGCGATACCTGTGCCCGTGCAGATAAGAAAAATATCTTTTTCTATTTTTTCAGGTAATGTAAAAACTCCCTGGGCACCACGGAAGGTGAGTTCGCTGCCAACCGATATCTCATTAAAAAGGTATGTAGTTCCCAGCCCGCCCTCTGCATGTACAATCAGTAATTCGAAAATATTGGTGCCATCAGGCCACGAAGCGATGGAGTAGCTGCGCCACCTTTTATTGGGTTTTTCATGTATAGGCAGGTCCAGTGTTACAAACTGACCAGGTGTAAAATCAAATTTTTCCATCTCAGGAACTTGTATCCAGAACCGCCTGGTATTATGAGTATGGTCGTCAATTTTCGTTACTATGCCTTTGCGCCAGGGTTGAAGGGCCATTATTTGCTGATTTTGATAAAGGTAAAACCAATAACAGGGTAATAAGTTATGAATTGGGAAAATTATTCCGCTATTTACAGGATAAGTTATCTTTGCACCTCTCATGAGTGTAATGGATTTGCTGGAACAGTATCAAAATACACCCCGCCTTTTTCAACTGGCGGACAAGCTTTCCTTTGCCCAGCCTCAAAAAATATTTCTTGAAAATTTACAGGGAAGTTCATCCCAGTTTGTGGTTGCTGCTGCTTTTCTGCATCCTTCCTTATCCCGGTTAAATCACCTTGTTATATTGAATGATGGGGAGGAAGCAGCTTATTTTCATAATACACTGGAGAACCTGACCGGTGCATTGGATATTTTTTATTTTCCCTCTTCTTTTAAGAACAGGAAAAATTACCAGCTGCTCAATTCATCACATGTGATGTTGCGGACAGAAGCATTAACAAAAGTTGCTGCAGGCGGTAATAAAAAAGTACTGGTAACTTACCCGGAGGCACTATTTGAAAGAGTAGTATTGCCGGGCACACTTTCTTCCAATATTATACATATTAAGTCAGGGGATACGCTGAACGTGGAGCTCTTATTGTTAAAACTGTCGGATTATGGTTTTGAAAGAACAGACTTTGTATATGAACCCGGCCAGTTCGCTATCAGGGGCGGAATACTGGATATTTATTCTTTTGGCAATGAAAAACCGTACCGGGTAGAATTATTTGGCAATGAAGTGGATTCCATCCGCATTGTTGACCCGGAAACTCAGTTGAGTGAACGAAAATTATTACAGGTAAGTATTATTCCGAATGTAGATACACAGTTTGCAAGTGAAGAAAGAATTTCTTTGCTTGATTTTTTACCGGAGAATACTGTGGTGTGGTTGCAGGATTATGATTTGTGTAAAGAACGACTGGCAGATTGTGAAGAAGATATGCATGCCTTCCTGCGGTTGCAGGAAGGACTTAAGCTCCAGGGGACAAGGGACAAAGTACTGGAAGATCAGGAGGATAAACTGGTTAAGAAAAATACCGGTGAAAACGATTTTATTACTGTAAAAGAGTTTGAAGAGAAGCTTTTTCAGAAACATACAGTGGGTTTTGGTCATGCGGACTCTTTTCCCGTTCCTCATTCCTCTTTTACTATTCATTTTTCCACTAAAGAACAACCCTCCTTTAACCGGCAGTTTGATTTACTGATAAAAGACCTGAAAAATTGGGAGGCAAAAAAATTCCAGGTTTACATTTTTGCAGAGAACCCTAAACAACTGGAAAGATTACAAAGTATTTTCGATGATCTGAAAGCTGAAATAGTTTTTAATCCCGTAAATGTTTCTATACATGAAGGATTTATTGATGAAGACCAAAAAATAGTCTGTTATACTGATCACCAGGTATTTCAACGTTATCACAAATACAAGGTCAAACAAGCCTATAATAAGAATAAAGCTTTAACACTCCGTACACTCCGTGAATTGCAACCCGGGGATTTTGTTACGCATATAGACCATGGTGTTGGCATTTTCAGCGGTTTGCAAAAACTGGAAGTAAATGGAAGATTGCAGGAAGCGGTGCGGCTGATTTATAAGGACACAGATATATTATATGTAAACATCAACAGTTTGCATAAGATTGCGAAATACACCGGTAAGGATGGTAGTGTGCCAAAAGTGAATAAACTGGGAAGTGATGTTTGGAATAAATTAAAAGAGAAGACGAAAACCAAGGTTAAGGAAATTGCCTTTGACCTGATAAAGTTGTACGCCAAAAGAAAAGCCCAGCAAGGGTTTCAGCATACGCCTGATAATTACATGCAAACAGAACTGGAAGCATCTTTTATTTATGAAGATACCCCCGATCAGAGCAAAGCATCTGCAGATGTAAAAAAGGATATGGAATCGCCTGCGCCAATGGACAGGCTGGTCTGTGGTGACGTGGGCTTTGGTAAAACAGAAATAGCTATCCGGGCAGCTTTTAAAACCTGCGTGGATGGAA
>JAGPDJ010000432.1 GCA_018057635.1 Ferruginibacter sp.
TGCTCCACGTACATGGTTTCCGTAAGGCACCAAAATTTGCTTCTCTCCTTTTGGAAGCACTTTAAACAAATTATCAGCTTCGGAATTACGCAATGTTTCCAGTTGAAGTATAAACCGTTTTTCTTTTCTAAGTAAAGTTTCCATTGTTGAATGACCATCGCCGGTTACTGCAAGAAATTCTTTCCGTACTATTCCGGATATCTTACCTTTTTTTTCATTGGGATACCGGTAATAAAAAATCCCGACTTCATGCTCATAAGAAATAAATTCCTGCAGCAGGAAATCAACTTGTGATGCTTCGGCATATTTTTTCAATTCCGATACAGATTCAATTTTCTTTACAGCCAGCCCTTGCATTCCTATATCCGGTTTGGCAATAATTGGGTAATGAAGCCTGCCAGATACCATTTTTTCCTTAACATTACTTAATGATGTACCTGAACGGATAAGTATTGTATTCGGATAATACTTGTCTGGCATCAGGTCATAAATCTCTTTCTTTGATTCAAGCAGGAAACCGCTATTTTTTATAGTTGGATTGGATGTACTGAAAAAGAAAAAAGAACGCGACCGGATTCCCAGCCATAACCAGTAAAAATAAATTGGTGTATAAACAATATGAAAAGGCCAATATTCCCAGTTGAATAATTTAATAAAAAAAGGCCTGTTGAGTATATTGCTGATCATAATGGATTATAAGGTTCCAAATTCCTGGATAACCGGTTTCCTTTCAATGGTGGTTTCATATTCAGTATGATGCTTCAGATCGAGATACCTCATTTTGCAGCTGCAGGGTTCTATTACAATACCAGTAACACTAACGGTATAGAGTACCCCGTTTCGGTCCATTTTCAGGTCATTTGCAATATCACCATCTCCGGTAAACTGGTGAAAATGCAACACATCATCCAGCCCGGGTGAAGGTTTCTCTTTCATAAATGCGTTAAACCATTGTTTTCTCTTTTCCACTGCGGCATCATTATATAGCGTTGCAGAAGACCAGATATGTGAAATGGATTTGTTTAAACGGTTGCAATGCTTTTCTGTTCCATCCCACCTGCATTCATGAAGTGATTCATCTAAAATGATCATGGTAAATGGCTCAATCTCATAAAGGCAAATTTCTGAAAAATGATTAACTGGATTTTCTGAATCCAATATTTCAAGAAAGACCAAACCGCGGCTTCTTTTATATGGAGGTGACGGGATATGTTTTGTAAAAGCACCATTTAATAATACGGCAGCACTGCCGTTATCTTTACAGGCGATCCATGTTCCACCAGCATCTGCATCTTTCGGGTATACCTTCCTGTTATTAATTCCATTATAAATTTCAGGAGGCAATGCTGTTATCCTGCCTGATTTTTCATCCCGGTTAGAAGTTAAAAAATATGTACCATTTAAAGGGATGAATGTTACTGTGCACATGATCTTTGGTACTTTATTGTTGCCGTTGCCATACCAAATTCTTCCGGTACCTGTTTGCAGGATACATCCATTATACCTATCCTGATGAGCGCCATATGATGAACCGTGTGTTCAAGGTTATAAACCAGTTCCCTGGTATAATTCGTTGCCACTTCCACCCAGTCTTCAGCCTGTTCATCAAACCGGGAATAAAGTACCAGTGTTTTATCGGGCTTATCTAAACTATCTTCAATCTGGTGCAGCAATTCGATAGCAAGGTCTTTATCGTTTTCAATCCTGGTATCCCTTTCCCTTTCATCATAACAAACCCTGCCTGTTTCATATCCTTTTAAAAGGCAGGTATACAGTTCAATGGTATGCCTTACATGCTGCCCAACAGATGAATGAAATAAAGCTTTACTTGGCATGCTGTATTCTTCAACAGTTAATGCTTCCAGGCTTTCTGAAATCTGGTAAAAGAGATTTTGTACTGGCTTTTTCAAATACATAAAAGCAATTTACATAATTATAGATTATATGAAACACCTGCACCAAAATTATTGGCTTTGTTACGGAAACGGTTAACCATGGTGCCATCAGGTGCAATTTGATTGATAGTATTTGTTTTATATTCTATGAACAAAAACTGGTATGCAGCTTTTATTCCCCATTTTTTATTCAGCTTATATTTTAAAAAAAATTCTGAATTCAGGGATCCATAATCGTTATCACCGGTTAATAACACATTAAAAGGAGCTGGTTTTGCAGTTGGCTCTATCATGGTATTGCCATTTGAAGTTAAAATGGCACTTGATTTTCTTCCAAATGTAAAACCCACCAGGTCAATATTGAAACCTGCATTAATCTTTTCTGTAAAATTATACCCAAGGTTAATTGTTATATTGACAGAATTGGTAAAAGGCCGTTGTACGGTCAATGTATCAAAATTATTTTCCCTTTGTCCCGCAAAGAAAATTACAAAAGGCGTAGTAGTTGTTCTTGCCAGCCTGGCCGGAGCTGTAATAAAATTAGTCTTTGAGCCAAAATAAGATGTCCATCTTAAGCCCAAACCTGCTTCCAGCCTTTTCTTTTTACCAAATTTCCAGTTATTCACAAAAGATGCGGCTACAGATCCCTGTGATTTACCTGCAGTGGCGGTGATATCTGCAAAACGAT
>JAGPDJ010000433.1 GCA_018057635.1 Ferruginibacter sp.
CAAGGTTTACTTCATCGTTTTGTTTTGTAAATAAACGTTGTTTATCAACATAATTTAAAAAATTACCATCTGGTTGCTGACAAAATTTTATAAAATCAAGGTATGTTTGAATGTAAACAAGGTCATCTGCATTTTTCGTTAGCTGATAGTGCTGGCACATAGCAATCAGAGCCCTGGCATTATCATCTAAAGTATACCCGGAATCAAGGTCAGGATTATTTAATTTTGAGAACTGTATCATTCCAAAATCTGTAGTAAGCCTTTTTATATGATCAAGGTTTATGTCAGGAATTTTAAATGACAATTCATGTTGCAGTTTCCCGGTTTTATTGAACAGTATGGCATGAGCAATGGCAGCGTTTTCCCAGGCGGTTGGCGCTATTCTGTGCAAACTATTTGAACTTATATTTGTTCTCAGAATTTTATCTTTCAGTAAACTGTTAACAGCTTCAGATAACATTCCCGGATTTTCAAAATCTATTATTATTCCTGCGTCATTTTTAAGCACTTCCTGTGCATGTGGGATAGGAGTGGAAACGATGGGGCAACCGCAGCTTAATGCATAAGAGAATATTCCGCTTACTGCCTGGTTAGGATCTTTGGAAGTAAATAAATATATGTCTGTCAGCTGAAGGTAATCCAGCAGTTCGGGCAGTGGCAAATAATAATTCAGGTATTTTACATGATTCTGCATTTTCAGGTCTCTTACCATTTCATCCAGCATATTATAATACCTGAAACCTTCCTGTTTTATAACAGCAGGGTGCGTTTTACCAATGATAAGAAATATGACCTGAGGATTTGACCTTGTTATTTCAGGTAGTGCATATAAAGTAGTTTCAATGCTTTTTCCGGAACTGAGTAAGCCAAAAGTACTGAGTACCTGTTTACCGGCCAGGTTGTATTTGTGTTTAAGCTGTTCCTTGTCTGTATGCGGTACCAGGTGTGTTCCATGTGGAATAACCGTTATCTTTTCCTTTGGAATATTATATTCAACAGACAGTATTTTTGCAGAATCATTGGTCATAACAATGATTGATTCCGAAGCCGTACATATTTTATTTACCACATTTTTTAATGATGCTGCAGGTTTCGGTATTACGGTGTGAAATGCTGTAATAACAGGCTTTTTAACTGCCTCAATAAAAAGAAGGAAATCATCCTGCAAATTTTTATAAAAACCGAATTCATGCTGAATCACTACCAGGCTTATCCTGGGATTGTTATTGATATTCATTGCCAAATTACTGAATGAACCGGGCTCATCTGTATTGAGGATGTATGCTGTTTTATCGGGGTAGCTGTGGTTTTCAGAATTGTTTTCAACTGCGCATATTTTAATCCTGAAGGGGCCATTGAATTTATTGTTTAAAGCTGTTACCAGGTCCTGTGAATACGTTGCAATACCACATTCCCTTGGGGGATAAGAAGTGATGATGAGTATTTCAGCAATTTTTTTATTATCTGAGGCAAAATGGTTAATCATTATTTTACAGATTTGAATTGTGATAGTAAAATCAACTCTTAAAAGACAGGAACAGTAATTGAAGCCAAACTTTTCTGATTACTTTTTTTATCCGGTACTGTTATTCATATTGTTACACAGGGCTGTTTTTCTTTTGTGAAAGTTTTTAATTCCTGTATCAACGCAGTGAGGCTAACAGAAGCGCATGCGATCCGTTCATCCGCAGCACCATAATATATGTACAAAGTGTCATCAAATAATGCTGTGCCGGTAGGAAAGCATACATTGTTTACTTCTCCTTTTAATTCCCATTCCATTGCTGGTTTAAATAAAGGATAAGGCAGGCGTGCAATTTCAACATGTGGATCATCCAGGTCAAGTAATGCGGCACATGCCGAATAGATGTACCCGTGTAATGAGTCATGCACACCATGATAAATAATTAACCAGCCATCAGCTGTTTCAACAGGCGGGCAACCGCCACCAATATAACTTACTTCATGGTCATATTTCGGACAAAGTAAAATGGCTTCATCCAGGTGAAGAAAATACTGCTGCCAGAATTCTGGTGTCAGTTCGGTAATGTCATTTACGGCAACAATTTGAATATCTGGCCGGATGCGGTGCAGGAAATGAAGTTTTCCATTAATTCTTCTTGGAAAGAAGATCACATTTTTGTCCCAGACCAATACTTTTTTTCCGAGCTTCTCATGCATTTGTTCATGTTCATTGTAGCGCAGGTATTTTTCATTGATAACAGATTTGGATCCTGCCAGGTGTGCAAAATCACGGAAAGTAAATTGTGGTACGATCAAACCGATCCTCGTCCATTGTTTAAGATCTTTCGACATGGCCAATGCGCCAAGTGCATTTACTCCATCGTATGCAGTATAAGTAAGGTAATAGTCATCTTCTATCTTTACAATTCGTGGGTCTTCTATTCCATGAGATTCATTTTCAGATTGCGAAAACAAAAGTGGAATATCATGACGTTCCTGCACTTCCATCGGGCCATTTAATTTGCAGTAACCAATGCTGGAATAATTCCCTTTGCTTACGGCCCTGTAAAACATATGTACATTTTCTCCTTCTAGTATGGTGGCCGGAT
>JAGPDJ010000069.1 GCA_018057635.1 Ferruginibacter sp.
GGGTGCTGGTATTTGAAAACTGGAATGATTCGGTAAAGAAATTTGAAAAACAGGTCAGTTATCTCACCGGATTGCACAATCCAAACCAGGTGGCTTTTTATAATGGGTATATCTATGTGGCAGAAACAGACCGTATTAACAGGTACGCCTACATGCCGGGGAAGGAAAAGCCCGCAGATACCGGACAACTTATCATGAAATTACCAGCGTATGGCCTGGGATATAAATATGGTGGCTGGCACCTAACCAGAAGCGTTGCTTTTCACAATGATAAATTGTATATCAGTGTGGGCAGCAGTTGCAATGCCTGTATTGAAAAGGAAGATATCAGGGCGTCTGTAATAGAAATGGATCCGGATGGAAAAAATGTAAAACATTTTGCCAGGGGCCTCAGGAATTCGGTTGGATTAAAATGGGTTGGAGATGATCTTTGGGCTACCGGAATGGGCAGAGACCTGATAGGCCCTGATAAACCGGAAGACCTTTTTCAAAAAATTGAAAGGGACGGCTATTACGGCTGGCCATATTATTTTCAATTCAGGCAAAAAATTTACGAAGATGAAGCATTTAAAGATTCTGCCAGGCCTGCCTGGGTAACCAAACCACCGGTAGCATTTTTAGGATTTAAAGCACACAGCGCACCATTAGGGTTTGAATATTTTAAAGGATTTAAAGACCCGGCTTTACAAAACAGTATATTGGTTTGCCTGCATGGCAGCACCAGCGTTTGGCGGCAAAGGGGGAATTCAATAGTTAAGGTTGAGAAAGGGAATCGGTATACAGAAATTATTACCGGGTTCTTAACGGGCAAAACAGAAGCAGACCGTCATGGCCGCCCTTGTGATATATTAATGAAAAACGAACATTCGTTCTTTTTTACCGACGACCTGAATGGCATTTTGTATTACCTCTGGAAATAATTTTGCATGTTTTCAATTACAGGCATTATTATAAAAGATTAATTAAACCCCAAACTGCATCAGGTGATGATCCATATGTTTATACATACTCTTACCCCATTGCTCCGGCGTGAACTTACCAAAGAACGGGTGGGGATATTTTGTAATCCCGGAGGGTCCTGCATTATAAAACTTATTCACCAGCTCCATTAATTCGGTTTTCTCTTTTTCAAAATCGCGGTCTCCTTTTATTATAAAATTAGGAGCAGTAGGCAGGTTCCTTTTCCAGGGTTCCTCATTATAAAGTTTTGATTTAAACAGCCAGCCTAATAGTATTCCTACAAAAATTCTCGGCAACTTTTTATCACTGAGCGGTACTTTAAACGCTTCTTTACAATGCGCCAGCATTTGCGATACAGTCATTTTTCCCCATTGTGCTTTTGAGCCGGGAGAAAGCCGGTTAACCCTTTCCGTTATTTCATTGTAAGCGGGTTTGTCAAAAAGATTTTTCATGTAATTTGTTTTTTTCTTTATAGCCTGAAATGCTATCAAACAACAATTTATCAAAAATTGGCCAATACCTTTCAGTTAAGTTCAGTCTTATTTTCCGGAAGTGTTTCTGATTCGTATTTACAATCCTGGCATTGATATATCTTTTCCGGAGCTATAGCATAACTCGTAAAAAGCCAGGTAAGGATGGCGGTAATAAAATTGCCTGTTCCGGGCCTTGAGATTAAATATATATTATTGCCATTGCATTGAGGGCATTCAACAGATCGCAGGTATTCTTCTTCAAATTGCTCGAGTAATTTAGATGCTATTGGTACATCATCCAGGTTTACGGTAAGTTTTATACCACCAATGGCATTGCTTAAAATGGGGTCGATTGTAACAGTATATTCATCCTTTAAATAACAATTAATGCCGGCTTGTTGCAACCTGGTTAAAATAATATTTGCCGAAAAATAATTATCAAAAGATTTAAGGGTTACTGTTTCCATGAGTAGAAAAGTAAATATGGTTTTTGTGAATTCCCTGGCTGGAATTAAAATCAAGAAAAGGTAGAACCGGGTATGATAAATACAAATTCATCAATCTTTTGTATCTAGGATGACCGGGGTGTTTCCTTTACCCATAATAATTACCTTGGCATTTGTGCTGAGCGAAAGTTCTTTCATTGCTTTTATCTGTTCATATTGTAATTGCTGGCTGGTAAGCCCGGTGTTAATGATACGCTGGTAATCAGAAATACCCTGGGCCTCCACTCTTTTTCGCTCGGCTTCCTGTTTTTCTTTTTGTAAAACAAACTCCATTTTCTTGGCATCCTGTTCTGCGTTTATTTTAGATTCAATAGAAGCTTTAACAGAATTTGGAAGTGTAATATTTCTAACCAACAACTGCTCCAGCATCAATCCCCTGTTTTTAAAATCAGATTCAATGCTTTTATAAATTCGTAGCTGAAACTCGTCACGCTTATTGCCGAAAAGATCAACAGCCTGGTAATACACGGCGTTGTCGCGTATTTTTGTACGGGTAATGGGGCGCACAATCTTATCTTTAAAATCGCTGCCGGTTTCACTTAAAAGCCTGGGTGCACTGGTTGCAACTACCTTGTACAATACGGTAAGATCAATGGTAACTTCCAGGCCATCGCTGGTTAAAACACGAATGGCATCATCGCCCAGCTGATTGCCTTCGTCATTTACGCCACTCATCGTGTAATTCTGTGTTTTAACATCCAGTTTCCTGATCTCAAGTAAAGGGTTAACAAAATGCAATCCGCTGCTCAAAACATCTTTTTGAATATTGCCAAACAATATCTTTATACCAATTTCGCCCGGGTTAACCTGTACGATGGATGAAGCAACGATCCCTGCTACTACGAAACCAAATCCAACAATTCCTGCAGTTCCTTTGAACCTGGAAAGCTGTGGGTTACTTTTTAATAAGGTTACGGAAGCAATTAAAAGTAAGATACCAAGTATGATAAAAAACATGGCAAAAGAGTTTAGACATGCAATATCATTAAAACAAACAACACAGCATGTTGTTTTTAATAACAATATGGAGTAGCAAAGGCCTGTAAAAGGGGTTTATGTAACTTTTCCAAACTCAAAATCTATCAGAATAGCACAGGTTCCATGATAAAATTTATAAATATGACTATGGCTTCCCGAATCATGGATTTATAGAAAAACACGGTATTTGGATCATGCCGTGTATCAATTAGTTCTTAAAAAATTCTTTTATTATTCAAAATCTGCGTATCATTGCATTGGAAAAGGTTGGGAAGATTATCCTAAAGTCATATTCCTTCAGTAATTCAACCCCTTCCATCAGCTTAATTTTCAACTACAAATTTTACAGAATACTAAGACGGGATTTTTGAAAAACGTATTTTCTCATATTTTATGTATAACATTTCACAACTGAACGAACTGCTCGTTCCGGAGCTGCTTGATATAGCAGAGCAATACAGCATTCCGAATTATAAAAAGATGAACAAGCAGGACCTGGTAGATACTATCATGGATAAACAATCACAAATGGCAGACGAAAAGAAAGCAGCGCCGGGCGAAAAGCCAAAGCGTAAACGCATTGCAAAGGATGCATCCGTTACAGAATCAACGGAAAGCATAAAAGAAGATCCTTCTAAAAAAGAAATAGCTCCCAAACACAAAAAAGTGGAGCCGGAAAAAAAGCCTGTTAAAAAGCAAAAACAGGAAATGGACAATGAAGAAGAGGAAGAAGAGCTGCAACCATTGACTGATGAAGACAGCAGCATTCCGCCGGCTATTGCACAAATGCTGCAACAGGAAGATATTCAGCAACCGGAAATGATGATGGATGAACCGGAAAAACCGGGCGGTAAAGAAGCACGTCACTTTCAGCAAAGAAAAGAACAACAACCGGCTTTCAATATAGAATTTGATGGCGTAGTTTTAGGTGAAGGTGTTCTTGAAATGATGCCAGACGGATATGGTTTTTTACGCAGCAGCGATTATAATTACCTCTCTTCTCCCGATGATATTTATGTTTCTCCTTCACAGATAAAATTATTTGGACTAAAAACCGGCGACACTGTTTACGGTTCTGTACGCCCACCCAAAGAAGGTGAAAAGTATTTTGCATTGCTGAAAGTGGAAACGATCAATGGAAAAAGCCCGGAAGAAGTAAGGGACCGTGTTCCTTTTGATTACCTCACACCCTTGTTCCCTTTCGAAAAACTGGAACTTACCACCAAATCTGATAATTACAGTACCAGGATCATGGACCTGTTTACACCCATTGGTAAAGGCCAGCGTGGATTGATTGTTGCGCAGCCCAAAACAGGTAAGACCATGTTGCTGAAAGAACTGGCAAACGCAATAGCAGAAAATCACCCGGAATGTTACCTGATGATCGTACTGGTAGATGAAAGGCCGGAAGAGGTTACTGATATGGAACGCAGTGTAAAGGCCGAAGTGATTGCCTCCACATTTGACGAACCTGCTGAAAAGCACGTAAAAGTTAGCACCATGGCATTGCAGAAAGCCAAGCGCCTGGTTGAATGCGGACATGATGTGGTGATACTGCTTGATTCAATTACCCGTTTGGCAAGGGCACACAATACGGTTGCTCCGTCATCCGGTAAGGTTTTATCCGGAGGTGTGGAAGCCAATGCCATGCAAAAGCCAAAACAATTTTTTGGTGCAGCACGTAAAATAGAATTCGGTGGTTCGCTTACCATCATTGCAACAGCGCTTGTAGATACAGGAAGTAAAATGGATGAAGTGATTTTTGAAGAATTCAAAGGAACCGGTAACATGGAACTGCAACTGGAACGCAAACTTTCAAACAGGCGTATTTACCCGGCCATTGATATCGTATCTTCTTCTACACGCCGCGACGACCTGTTGCTTGATAAAGACACATTCCAGCGCATGTGGGTATTGCGCAAGCACATGGCAGATATGAACCCGGAAGAAGCATTGAATACCCTTTTGAAAAACATGAAAGGAACTAAAGACAATGCAGAATTCCTTACAAGTATGAATGGTTGATCAGTTAAAGATCTTCAAATAAATAAAAACCGTTGAGCAATCAGCGGTTTTTTTATGCATCACAACCTTTTAACAAAAGAAAGCTATATTTTTAAAATAATAAATACAACCATACGCTACGATTTATAACATATCATTTTCTTGTTCTCGTTTTTTCTGCAAGTGCATTTTCGCAGCAGGTGGAAAAAAACATTACCGGCGTATGGAAAGGGGATTTTTATGTTGATTCCACCAAACAGCATTACCCGTTTGAGGTAACCATCAGCGAAGAAAACGGGAAGTATACCGGTTATTCACGCATTGCATTTGAAGAGAATGGTAAAAAACACGTTGTTTTCCGGGACCACAAGATTAAAGTGAATGACAATTCAATAATCATTGAAGATGATAACCAGCTTGACAAGGCATCCAGCATATCGCAACCAAAAGAAGTAAAGAAAACCATGTTGCTTAACTTAACGGGAACGGATACCAGCCTGTATTTAAACGGAACCTGGAGCACCAACCGGACAAAACGGTTTTTAGCAGCAACCGGATCTGTTCAGCTGCACCGCAAAGTTGATTTCAGGGAAACAGAAATTTATAAGAAACTGGACGAACTTGCGCTGGCAGACAAATTATCTTTTACCCGTTTACCGGAACCTGAAGTGCAGCTAAAACTAGACAGGATTTTGCTTACTGATTTAACTACAGTTACTATCCAGGTTAAAAAGATATTGCCGCCGGCTGTGGTAGCAAAACCAAACCCATCTATCCGGCCAAAGGATATTTTATTTGCCAAAGTTGAAAAAGAAGTAGTTCCGGTTGTAAAGCCCAAGACCGAACCAGTTGTTGCAGTAAAAAAGCCTGTTCCTGCTGCTATAAAACCACCGTCAGCAGTTGTAGCCAAAGTTGAAAAACCTGCGCCCAAACCTGCACCGGTAAAGGAAGTTAAACCTGCAGTTGCTGTTGTACCGGTAGTTAGAAAGAATATTCCTCCGCCTGTAATAGCCAATGCCGCAGTGGACGTTTCCAAAAGAACCATCAGCAATGAACAGGCGTTGTTTTATAAATCAGACAGCCTGCAGATCACTTTATATGATAATGGCGAAATTGACGGAGATACAGTGAGTGTTTTATTGAATGGAAAAGTGATCATTGCAAAAAAAGGACTTGATACAAAGCCTAACAGTTATACCATTTATTTTGACAGCAATACACCTGATTCCCAGATGCTGGTTATGTATGCTGAAAATTTAGGGTCAATACCACCCAATACCGGGTTGTTGGTTGTAAGAGAAGGAAAATCAGTATATGAATTGCGGTTCAGTGCCGATCTGAAAACAAATGCGGCCATCATTTTAAGAAGAAAAAAAGAAGATTGATCTTAATTATGCAGCCAGCAACAGGCCACCGCCAAGCGCATACTTTATGTAACTTCGCAGAGATTAATTGAATATGCCGATACATAGTATTTCTGTAGAAAAATTATTGGAGATTTCTGGTGAATATCCGGTGCTTGATGTTCGCAGCCCGTTAGAATATGCTCATGCACATATACCCGGAGCTTATAGCCTGCCTTTATTCAGCGACGAAGAACGCAAAATTATCGGTACATCATACAAACAGGAAAGCAGGGAAAAAGCGATCAAATACGGGCTTGATTATTTTGGTGTAAAAATGCGGGCAATGGTGGAAGCAGCAGAAGAAATATCTAAAGGATTCAAACCCGGTACAACAACAAACAATAAAACACAAACATCAAATTCACTTATTGTTCATTGCTGGCGTGGTGGCATGCGTAGTTCAGCAGTTGCCTGGTTGCTTAGCTTTTATGGCTTTGAGGTGTTTCTGCTGGAGGGCGGTTACAAATCATACAGGAACTGGGTGCTCGGTCAATTTGAAAAAGAATACCAATTAAAAATATTAGGAGGCTATACGGGAAGCGGTAAAACAGAAACACTGCATGCCCTGGAAAAGTCCGGCCAGGCAGTTATCGACCTGGAAGGTTTGGCCAATCACAAAGGTTCTGCATTTGGTGCACTTGGCCAGCCTCCGCAGCCATCACAGGAAATGTTTGAAAATTTACTTGCAGATTCATTGAAAAAGAATATTGAGCATGATTTTTGGCTTGAAGATGAAAGCCAGCGGATAGGGGTGCTTAATATTCCACATAGTTTCTGGAAAACAATGCGGACAAAGCCCGTTTATTTTCTGAATATCCCTTTTGAAAAAAGGCTTGAACATATAACAGCAGGCTATGGTTCAATTGAAAAAGAACATTTGGTAAATGCCATCATCCGGATTAAAAAAAGGCTTGGCCCGCTGGAAACAAAAACAGCAATTGGTTACCTGGTAGAAGACAATGTAAAGGAGTGTTTCAGGGTGTTGCTGCATTATTATGATAAAACCTATTCTAAAGCACTGGAAAACCGGGAAAATCTTGCTGCATTAATAAATACTATAGAATGCAATAATATTGAACCAGCATTTAATACTCAAAAATTACTATTATGCGCACCTGTAAATTCCTGATCATATTACTTACAGGATTATTGCCCCTGGCATCGTTTGCACAGGAAAAAACCTCATTGGAAGATATTGATATTACCGGTTTATGGAAAGGAACCCTATATAATGATACTACCAAAAAGAACTACAGGTACGAGATCGGTATCAGTGAAGAAAAAGGAAAATTAAGCGGCTTTTCTCATACTTTTTTCCTGGATGGAGATAAAGAGTTTTATGGGGTTAAGAAAGTGAAAGTGAAAAAAATTGATGGAAAAATTATTATTGAAGACGCAGGACTGATAGCGAATAATTATCCTGTTGCACCTGCAAAGGGAGTGAGACAATTGAATATATTAACACTGGAAATAAAGGACAGCATGATGCTGTTAACCGGACCCTTTACAACCAACCGTACAAAAGATTACAGTGCATTAACCGGCTCTGTAACCCTGCAGCGGAAAAATGATTTCTGGCAATCAGCGCTGGTTCCGCATTTACAGGAACTGGGCAAGGCTTATGAGCTTTCATTTGTAAAAAAGGAACTTGACCAGGTAAAAGAAATGGTTGTAAAAAAAGAGGAAAAGGAGAGCAAAGAGTTAGCTTCAGATAATAAAGAAAAAGAAAGTAAAAAAAAGGAACTGGTAAAAAAGGAAGATATTACTAAGGCCGAACCAGAACCAGATGCGGCTGTAGATGTGTTTGCAGCTAAAAAACCAGTTAATGAAAAACCGGCTATAAAATCCGCAGAGCCTGTTAAAAAGGAGGCAACTCCTGCCAGCGTTAAAGAAACGACAGCCAAAAAGAATACTGCAAAACCAACAGCAGCAAAAGAGGTTTCAAAAAAAGGAAATGATACAGAAACCCCTGCGAAGCCGGTTGAAAAAGAAACAAAAATAACAGCACCTGCTGCCGAACTATCAAGCAGGGTAACAGTTTTGCAGCAAACCGTATTTTTCAGTTCAGACAGTTTACAGATTTCTTTATATGATAATGGTGAAGTAGATGGAGATATTGTTAGTGTGCTGATGAATGGAAAACTGATCATGGAAAAAGAAGGCCTTAGTACAAAAGCTGTTAAGAAAACGATCTACGCCGAACCCGGAACCGACACGATTGAACTGCTGATGTATGCTGAAAACCTGGGAACAATTGCACCAAACACGGGCCTGCTGGTTGTGCATGATGGTAAAAGTATCTATGAGGTAAGGTTTAGCGGTGACCTGCAAAAAAATGCTTCCATTATTTTAAAAAGAAAAAAATAATATACATGTCTTTGGAAACAACAGGGGATGAAAAAACAATAAGGCTAACCCAATATTCCCGTGGTGGCGGATGCGGCTGTAAAATTTCCCCGAAAGTTTTGGAAGAAATACTGCATAACAGTTCCAATCTCCCGGATAATAAAAACCTGCTTGTGGGCAACAGCAGCAATGATGATGC
>JAGPDJ010000434.1 GCA_018057635.1 Ferruginibacter sp.
CTTTAGAGTAGATGATTTAATTAAAAATTCAGACTCAATAAATACAAATGGGCTGTCCTTTTATGACAGCCCATTTTCTATATTTTGATTACGTAGTATAAAATTATCAATTAAAAAACCTTAATTCCCCAGGATTTTAACTTCAGTACGCCTGTTTAATGCACGACCTTCTTCAGATTTATTATCGGCAATTGGCTCGCTCATTCCATATCCTTTAGCAGTAACCCTGTCGGGATCAATTCCCTTGGTAAGCAGATATGCCCTAACGGTATTTGCCCTGTCTAATGAAAGTTTTAAATTACTGGCTGCACTACCTACATTATCTGTATGCCCGCCTAATTCTATTTTTTCGTCGTCTTTTCTTACGAGGTAAGCAACCAGTTCATCCAGTACTGAATAGGATTCAGGCTGAAGCGTAGCCTTGCCGGTTTCAAAATTACAATCGTCCAGTACAAAAGTCTTGGAAGGTTGAAACTGAATATCAACCTTGAATGCATTTTTATAATAAGCATTACCGGTTGTGGCGGGAATATCGAGGATATTATAACTCGTTGAATCTTTGAAACCTAGTATAAAAATCTCATACTTGTCACCGGCCGGAAGCCTGATTGAAAATTTCCCATTGTCATCAGTCAGCCCCTGGTATTCTTTTGAATTGATCTGGCTTTTGAATACAATGATCTCATTGGCCTTCAGATTATTTTTAAAATCTGAAACCGTTACATCAATGGGTGCATCCTTGGGTATGGATGCATTCTGAACAGGGTTGGCCTGTGAGAATGTTAATACAGGAATAGACAGGCCTAAAAACACAATTAAAATAAACTGTTTCATATTCAAAAGTTTCATAAAGCGAAAATAGAGTTGCTAAAATATAACTTTAGTTATAAAAAATAAATATGTTAACAAATAATTATCCTTACAGTTTTTGCTGTAATTGAATGACCATTGCTTCTTTCCAGCTTTTAAAATCGCCTGCAATGATGTGTTCCCTTGCCTGTTTTACAAGCCACAGGTAAAATGCAAGGTTATGAATACTGGCAATGGTAAGGCCCAGGTATTCCTTTGATTTCATCAGGTGTCGTAAATAGGATTTGCTGTAAAAATTACTTACCTCACAATCAATACCGTCATCTAAAACTGAAAAATCCAATTCCCATTTTTTATTATCAATATTGATGATGCCTTTTGTGGTAAACAGCATGGCATTTCTTCCATTGCGGGTGGGCATTACACAATCAAACATATCTACTCCCATTTCTATGCATTCCAGAATATTCCACGGAGTGCCAACGCCCATTAAATACCTGGGTTTATTTTGAGGAAGCAATTCACAGCAAAGATTACATATCTCGTACATTTTATCAATCGGTTCACCAACACTTAACCCCCCGATAGCATTCCCGGTGGCATTTTTTGATGAAATAAATTCACAGGAAATTTTTCTCAGATCGTGGTGAACACCACCCTGAACGATCGGGAATAAATTCTGCGTATAACCGTATTTGTCAGGAGTTTCATTAAACCTTGTAAAGCACCTATCAAGCCAGCGATGTGTAAGTTCCATGGAATTTTTAGCATACTGGTGATCACTTCCACCCGGCGGGCATTCATCAAAGGCCATGATGATATCACCTCCGATCACTCTTTGAATATCCATTACTTTTTCAGGTGTGAACAAATGACGGCTTCCATCAATATGCGACTGGAATAATACACCTTCTTCATTTATTTTCCTGTTAGCTGCCAGTGAAAAAACCTGGTAACCACCGCTGTCAGTTAATATAGGATTGTGCCAGCCGTTAAACTTATGCAAACCTCCTGCCCTTTCTAACACTTCCAGCCCCGGCCTCAGGTAAAGATGATAAGTATTACCAAGAATGATGCGGGCATGTACATCATTTTCCAGTTGCTGCTGTGTAACCGCTTTTACACTTCCAACAGTACCAACCGGCATAAAAATAGGAGTAAATACAGATCCGTGATCTGTTGTAACTGTACCTGCCCTTGCGTGTGTATTGTTATCGGTATTTTGAATGCTGAATCCTAAACTGGCCATAGTATAAATCCTGCTTGGTAAAGTTGCAAAGATAGTTTTTAAATACAGCCAAAAAGTCCATCGCGAAGTGAGAAAAAAGAGGCGGTTTTAAATTGATTTTTTTGCCGGTAAGCCGGAAAACCGTGTATATTTTTTATTGACATGTTGTACTTATCGTCTTTTCGCCTTCCCGGCAAAATATCTGATTTATTCAATTGAAAAGGCTTCTTCTTATGATTTGAATTGAACCTTTTAAGATTTGCGTTTATTTTTTAAAACCTCCAATATCTGTTTTTGATTCTCAAGTTCTTTTACCTGTTTTTCCTGCTCTTTGATATTATCTGCAATATCATCTTCCAGCTTGCGCTTCTTTTTTTCCAGGTCTTTTCCTTCATCCACGAGGTCGTCACTTTTTTTAGCCGCCTTTTTTATTTCATTCTCCTGGGAACTGATCTGTACTTCAAGATCATACACAGCTATCGTGTTACGCAAAGAATTGAGGAAGGTTTGTGCTTTGCCG
>JAGPDJ010000070.1:0-1473 GCA_018057635.1 Ferruginibacter sp.
GTTGCTGCGGATCAGCCCTTTGGTCCCTACTTTGATGCGTCTTTGGTTTGGGGCCCGGTTTCGGGAAGGATGTTTTATTTGGGCTGGAGGTATAAGATTAAGTAGTTTACCAGTTCAAAGTTTATTAGTTTGAAGTTAATATGGGTATGACTTTTAAAAATAACCTGTTGCCTCATGATGGGGAAGCGTATTTCTATCCGGAACTTTTTTCAAAAAAGGAAAGCGATCAATATTTAAATGCATTGCTGCAAGAAATAAGCTGGAAACAGGAGCCGATTGTTATTTTCGGCAAGCAGGTGATGCAGCCAAGGCTTACGGCCTGGTATGGCGATGAAGGAAAGAGTTACCGCTATTCGGGCATAACGATGCAGCCTGAACGCTGGACAAAGTCATTGCTTAAGATAAAAGAACGAATAGAAGCAATTGCCGGAGTTACATTCAACAGCGCATTGCTTAACCAATACCGCGATGGCAAGGACAGCATGGGCTGGCACCGCGACAATGAAAAAGAACTGGGGCATAATCCGGTTATCGGTTCTGTAAGTTTCGGCGCCACCCGGAAATTTGTATTAAGGCATTACCAGGATCATTCAGTTAAAAGATCAGCAGAACTGGCACATGGAAGTTTTTTACTCATGCAGGGAAAAACACAGCATTGCTGGATGCACAGTATCCCAAAAACGACTAAACCACTGGGAAGCAGGATCAATATCACTTTCCGGGTGATTATTGGGTAATAAGTTCTTTGTGCAATATATATTGAGGCGTATTAGCTGAATTAAAGCAAATTTCTTTTTAATAATTCCTCAGCAATCTGGATGGCATTGGTGGCAGCGCCTTTTCTCAGGTTATCGCTAACGATCCAGCAGTTGATTGTATTTGCCCGGGTTTCATCGCGGCGGATGCGGCCAACAAAAGTTTCATCTTTATCGTGAGCGGTAAGCGGCATCGGGTAAATGAAATGGTCAATATCATCCTGTACAACAACTCCCGGTGACCTGGCAAGCAGGGTTTTAATATCATCCAGCACAAAATCATTTTCAAACTCTATATTCACACTTTCACTGTGTCCACCCATCGTTGGTATTCGTACACAGGTTGCCGTTACCAGTATAGAATCATCTCCCATGATCTTTTTGGTCTCATTCACCATTTTCATTTCTTCCTTAGTGTATCCATTCTCTGTAAATACATCAATCTGGGGAATGGCATTCTGGTCAATAGGGTATTTATAAGCCATTTCTCCAATGATTCCTTTCCTTTCATTCATCATTTGTTCTACAGCCTTCACACCTGTACCGGTCACACTCTGGTAAGTGCTTACAACAACTCTTTTAATTTTATATTTATCATGTAATGGCTTAAGAACTACTACCATCTGTATGGTAGAACAATTCGGGTTGGCGATAATCTTGTCTGATGCAGTGATAACATGTCCGTTTACTTCTGGCACTACCAGTTTTTTTTCTTTGT
>JAGPDJ010000070.1:1573-5332 GCA_018057635.1 Ferruginibacter sp.
GTGAATTATATGGATGTTTTCGTAACAGCATCCGACAGTGATCTTTCACAGGCTTCTACAACAGGATATTTTGTGCGGATAGGGGGAACCGATGATGAGGTTAGTTTATACAGAAAGGATAATGGCTCTGTAACCAAGATCATCGACGGGATTAATGGTCTTCTGAACAGCAGTTCCATCGATATCCGTATCTCTTTGATGCGGGATGCTTCCAATCAGTGGAAGTTGACCAGGAACCTGAACACCTCTGGTTCTATTTTGGAAGGTGCTACTACAGATGCCACATACCTGACCGCTTCTTATTTTGGAATATTGGTAAAGCAAAGTACCGCCGGGTTTTTTCAAAAACACTTTATTGATGATATTACAGCAGGCCCATTTATTCCGGACATTCTTCCACCAGTAATCTTGTCCAGTACAGTTACCGGAAATAACACACTGGATATTTTATTCAATGAACCGGTAGATATGGCAAGCTGCCAGGTTAATGCAAATTATATGGTAAACAATGGTATCGGCTTTCCGGTTAATGTAACAAGAGATATTATAAACCCTGCTTTGGTACATCTTGCTTTTACGAATACTTTTCCAAACAGGATAAACTTAACCGTAACCATAAACGCAGTAACAGATTTATCCGGGAATGCTTTGAACAATGCTACATCGGTATTTAATTATTTTACCGCTATTCAGTATGATGTGGTGATTGATGAATTGATGGCTGATCCAACACCAGTTGTTGCATTACCCGACGCAGAATGGATTGAATTAAAGAACACTACTGCTTTTAATATTGACCTGCGGGGATGGCGATTGGGAAAACCTTCTGGCCAAAGCGGACCGATGCCCGCTTATATACTAAAACCCGATAGCATGGTGATAGTATGTGCAGGCAGTTCAGTTACTGCAATGTCTGCCTACGGACCTGTAATTTCTGTAACCAGTTTTCCGGCCCTGGGAAATACCGGCGATTTGCTATACCTTCTTTCGCCACAGGGAAGGATCATTCATACTGTAAGTTATTCTGATGACTGGTATCAGAACGAATTAAAAAAAGATGGAGGGTTTACGCTGGAGATGGTTGATACACACAATCCATGTTCAGGCATAACAAACTGGTTGGCAAGTGTGGATGATCATGGAGGAACTCCCGGAAAGCGGAATGCTGCCGATGGTTTAAATGCAGATGAATCTTCGCCAAAATTATTGCGTGCATACGCTACAGATAGTGTAAATATTGTACTGGTATTCAACGAAACACTGGATAGTGTACAGGCAGCAAATGTAAATAGTTATATTGTCAGTGAAGGGATAGGTTCCCCTGCCGTGGCAACAGCTTTACCTTTTTTGTTCAACAGGGTTAACCTGCAACTGACGGGCAATGCAGCACTGCAACGCAATAAAATATATACAGTTACAGCAAACTCAGTTGCAGACTGCAGTGGAAATGTTATCGGCACAGACAATACTGCAAGGGTTGGCCTGTATGAGCCAGTGGATAGTACCGGTATAGTTATAAATGAAATATTATTCAATCCACATCCATCCGGGAATGATTATGTTGAAATGTATAACAGGAGTGATAAGATTTTTAATATTAAAAACACGTATCTCGCCAACAGGAATTCTACCGGCGTTATTGCCGGCATCAGACAACTGATTGCTGATGACTATTTGTTTTTTCCGGGAGATTTTTTGGTGGTTACAGAAAAAAGCGCTCTGGTGTTGAATAATTATGTGGCTATGAACCCGGATGCGTTTATTGAAATTACCGGAATGCCTTCATACAATGATGATGAAGGCGATGTGATCATCCTGGATGAGCACGGAAATATCATTGATGAGGTGGTATATAGCGAAAAGTGGCATTTCAAACTGATCAGTGAAAAAGAAGGGATATCATTGGAACGCATAGACTACAATGCAGCATCGCAGGAAGAAAAAAACTGGCACAGTGCTGCAACCAGTGTCGGATACGGCACGCCAACTTATAAAAATTCTCAATTAAAAGTGGATGCTGGTGTAACAGGCGAAATATCTGTTACACCGGAAATAGTAAGTCCCGACAATGACGGTATGGATGATTTTGCAGTTATCCGTTATAGTTTTCCAGAGCCTGGTTATGTATCGAATGTAACTATATTTGATGCAACAGGTAGGCCTGTACGTTATCTTGAACGCAATACTCTGAACGGATCAACCGGGTATTACCGATGGGATGGTCTTGGCGAAAAGAACCAGCAATTGCCGGTTGGGATATATATTATTTACACAGAAGTTTTTAACCTGGATGGGAAATCGAAAAAATTCAGGAATGTGATCGTATTAGCACGAAAGACAAATTAACATTGATCTAATGCAATAATTAAAAAGCGTCCGTATCAAAACGGACGCTTTTTAATATTATGTTATTAAATGTTATGATCCTATTTTATTGATATCATCATCATTCAACATGTCGGGCTTTTTTTCCAGAATTGTTTTAACCAGCAGGTATCCGCCAAATGCACAGGCAATGGCAAAAGCCATCAATCCAAATAACTCATTTTTATTGAACCCGAATAACATGATACCGATAATGACACCGGCAAATTCAAACCCGATCCATGCCAGCACGGTAAACAATTTCCATTGTCCGGTACTTAGGCCTTTGCGGGTGGCGATGGTTCCTATGTGTTTACAAAGAAATATAAGTGCTATGATCTCTAACATGCAGGTTGATGTTTAAACGAGGTCAATATCAAAATTTACCAGCTGAACGAATTCTGCCAGCCTTTCATCTATATCTGCTTTTGTAATTTCTTTCAGCCTTTCTGCACCAAATTTCTCTACACAGAAACTGGCCATTGCACTTCCAACGATGATAGCTGTTTTCATGTTTTCAAAACTGATATCCTTTGTTTTTGCCAGGTGGCCAATAAATCCTCCTGCAAAAGTATCACCGGCGCCTGTTGGGTCAAATACCTCTTCCAGCGGGAGTGCGGGTGCAAAGAAAACATGTTTATCATGAAACAATAATGCCCCGTGTTCGCCTTTCTTAATGATCAGGAAAGTTGGGCCCATCTGTAAAATTTTATTTGCAGCTTTTACCAGGGAAACTTCACCACTCAGTTGTCTTGCTTCACCATCATTCACGAGTAACACATCTACTTTTTTAAGTACTTCCTTCAGGTCTTCCAATGCAACATCCATCCAGAAATTCATGGTATCCATAACAATCAGCTTGGGTCGCACTTTTAACTGGTTGATCACACTCAATTGAAGTTTTGGCATCAGGTTTCCAAGCATCAGGAATTCTGCACCCTGGTAACTATCGGGAACAACCGGGTTAAAATCTGCCAGTACGTTCAGGTCTGTTATCAAGGTGTCGCGTGTATTCATATCATTATGATATTTACCGCTCCAGAAAAATGATTTTTTATCAGGAACAATTTCCACACCATCCAGTTCAATACCACGTGACCTCAGTTCTGCCATTTCCTCTTCCGGAAAGTCATATCCTACAATAGAAATCTGCTGAACTGGTTTTACGAAATTGATTGCAGCATAAGCAACATAAGTTCCCGACCCGCCAACGATCTTGTCAACTTTAGCGAAAGGGGTTTCAATTGCATCAAAGGCCATGGTGCCTACGGTTATTAATGACATGGGTTGTTGGTTTATTAGTTATTAGCTGTTAGCTGTTAGCTGTTAGCTGTTAGCTGTTAGCTGTTAGCTGTTAGCTGTTAGCTGTTAGCTGTTAGCTGTTAGCTGTTAGCT
>JAGPDJ010000070.1:5432-8827 GCA_018057635.1 Ferruginibacter sp.
GTTGTTTTTTAACTATCCTGTAAATTTGTATTATTTTCATTTATTATGTTGCTACATCTTCATCCGGAAAATCCACAGCCTCGGTTAGTTAAACAGGTGGCAGAATGCCTGAAAGACGGGGGAGTGATCATTTATCCTACAGATACTATTTACGGTTTTGGTTGCGACATACTGCAACAGAAAGCGATTGAAAGGATCTGTAAAATAAAGGAGATAGATCCGCAAAAAGCCCGGTTGTCATTCATTTGCAGAGATCTGAGTCACCTGAGTGATTATACAAAAAGTATAGATACTCCGTTATACCGGGTTTTGAAACAATACCTGCCAGGCCCGTATACATTCATACTTCCGGCCAGTAAACAGGTGCCAAAGATTCTTCAAAGCAAAAAATCAACGATAGGGCTGCGTATACCCGATAATAAAATTTGCCATGATATTTTAGATGCTTTGGGTAATCCACTACTCAGCGCTTCCCTTCCGGGAGAAATGGTAGAAGAATACACAGACCCTGAAGTAATCTATGAGAAATTTCAGCACCAGGTAGATTTTGTTATTGACGGAGGCATTGGTGGAATGGTTCCATCTACGATAATAGACTGCACATCAGATAACTGGGAAGTTACCAGGCAGGGTTTGGGTGTGTTTGAAATTTGATGAATTACAGCTGGCTATAATTTTTCTACTTCTTTGTAATTTTTATCTGCTTTTTGGAGGTTTTCCAGGATGCCTTCAAAATGCTTAGCACCATACATCAAAGCAATTTTTTTGTTTTGATCTTTTAATATTGATTCCGTTATAAATTCATTTCTGAATGTGAGTAAAAAATATTGCTTTTTTTCGTTTTTAAAGGGAATCTTTTGCATTTCACCAGGCTTCATTTCAAAATCACTTTGCTCTAACACAATAGGACCGAATTTTTCTTCACAGGCAGTGATCAGCTGAAGCAGGGTAGCATCTACCACTTTTGATCTGATGGAATCGTAATTTGCCGGAATCGGTTTGGGCTGATTAACCAGTTTTTGTTTTATTTTCATTCCATTCAATGTATTCTTATTTGTATCCAGGTACCCGCCATTTGTTTTCAGAGATTGTAAATCAACGCCGGTTATTTTTCTTGCCTTTCTGTAAAGTGTATCTTTTTGAAGGCTATCTGTTACTTTTCCAGGTGTTACACTCTCCAGATATAAGATATATCCATCCCTGATAAGTGAATCGGTTACATGTTTTACATGGTCATAAAATTCTTTTTTCCCAATGTGGTGCATTGGGAGATAGACAATTGCTTTTTCTCCATTCGTTATATATTTTGTTGGTACTTTTTTTTCAAAAATCCCTAATGAGTTTAACGCTATCTGTTTAAAGCAGGATGAAAACGTCATTTGAACGATCAACACCCCGATCACAAGTTTTATTTTTACATATTTCATTTGTATGAGTTTTTTTAAAAGGCTGATCTGATTTATAAGATCAGCCTTTTTTCGGTTTAAGATTATATGCCAGTAAGTATAACTACAATTATTTGATATATTGTTTCCCAGTTTTGTACCACCCAGTTTGCGAAGTTTTCAACCAGGCACCAGAATTGATACCATTTGCAATCAGCGGCCTTGGCAACAGGATTGTTTTCCAGGTCTTCCCTTCCTCCAAACAATTCAGAACCATCGGCAATAACATTTCCGTTTTTATGCTGGTCCAAAAGATACTTAAAAGCATTGGCAACAGCAACTCCATCATTTTCTTTAATGATATGTTCTTTGCTTTTTTCTCCGGATAAATACAGGTATGCTTTTTCAACCATGCCGTCACCTGCAACTGTTGGAACGGCCTTGCCATATAACCTGGATTTAAAATCTTTAAGTGTGGCACACTTATCATAAGCAAACGAAACAGATTCTGTAAAATGCGCCATCATAGTACCTGTGATCATCCTGGCTTCATCGGCAGTGATCTTTGTTTGAGCAGTTCCCAAAAAATAGCAACACTGTAAAGCAATTGCAAAAAGTAATTTTTTCATTTTAGTTTTCATTTTGAGTTTCGGTTGAAGAAATTTTTACATTTCAGGCACAGTTCAACTCTGCGTCTTACCTTGCTGTTTTGGATAGGGCAAAGCGGTCGGAAATTATTCAAGCCCATTGATAAATTTAAAAACTTCAGTTTCTTCACTGTTCTTTTATGCGAGGGTTTTTATAGTTACCTTTTTTAGAACAGCATAAGTACGATGAGCCTTTCATTTTATCAACAGTCAAATATCAATACCTGTAAGATTATATAAAAGAGAAAAACAACAGTATTTACTGTTGTTTTTCCTTCAAATTTGTGTACGCTGTTAAAAGGTACTGTTACTCCAATAAACAAGTGGCTACCGGAAAACCAGTAGCCACTTGCTGTTTTGTATATAGTTATCTGATTAATAAACAGTTTGTTTATGCAATCAGCTTCATGCTTTAATTCCTGTCTCTCCTGTTATGTTTTTTGCGGGCTATTTGACGGCTTGCCTGTCTTTTATCCTGCTTAATCTCCCTTCTTTCTCCGGGGGTAACAACTCCATCAGCCCTTGCTTCTCTTTTTTTATGGCGAATATTTCTTTGTTCTTTGGCCAGTTGCCTGGTTTCAACACGCGTTAGTTCCCCACTTCGTACCCCTTGTTTTATTCTTTTGTGTTGTACTCCCGACCTGCCTGCCTGTGCAAAGCCAGATGTGGATATGGCTAATAATAAGGCAATTACTGATAATAATTTAAGCGTTTTCATATTTTTCCTTTTTGTTTATAATTTTTATAACTACCATACTCTGACCATGACAGGTTAACAAGGTTTAACCCGATTTTTTAAAATATTGAGATCTGTGCCGGCACTATATTAAAACTTTTCCGGTGGTACCTGCACAAACCATGCTGTTCTATTGCCGCCCGGTGTGCTGCTGTTCCATAACCTTTATTGTTAATCCATGCATAATATGGGAATTCTTCATGAAGTTGAAGCATGTACTCATCACGGTATGTCTTGGCCAGTACACTGGCTGCGGCTATGGATGCATATATCCCATCACCTTTTACAAAGCATTCATGTTTTACCGACTTATATGGTTTAAACCTGTTCCCGTCAATTAAAAGTTGTTGTGGTTTCACCTTCAGTGATTCTATTGCCTGGTGCATGGCTTTAAAAGAAGCCTGCAGGATGTTGATTGCATCTATCTCATCATTGTCAACTGATGATACTGCAAATGAGATACTTTCTTTTTCAATCAAGGGTCTCAGTAAATCTCTCTGTTTTTCTGATAATTGCTTGCTGTCATTTAATAAGGGGTGTTGAAAATCTTTTGGAAGTATTACAGCGGCCGCAAAAACCGGACCTGCATAACAACCCCTTCCCGCTTCGTCTAACCCGGCTTCAATT
>JAGPDJ010000435.1 GCA_018057635.1 Ferruginibacter sp.
TATGTTTATCCCGGGGCCTGGGGGAAAATGGCGTTTTGCATACCATTGAGATCAGGGAAGCAGACGCAGAAACTGCCAGGCAGTATTTTAACAGGTCAGAATGCAGGGCAAAAATAAAATTACACATTGGAAATGCCCTGGAGATCATTCCGGAATTAAATGAAAACTGGGACCTTATATTCCTGGATGCCGATAAGGTGAGTTATATTGAATATTACGAATTAACTTTGCCTTACCTAAACCGGGGCGGTTGGATCATAGCCGACAATGTTTTATTTCATGGAGAGGTACTGAAAGATGAATTGAAAGGCAAAAATGCCAAAGCCATCCAGGCTTTCAATGAACATGTTTCATCAGATTCCAGGGTAGAAATGGTTATGCTGACCGTCAGGGACGGATTAATGTTGATCAGAAAAAAGTAAATCTTATGAAAAAAATAGTAATAACTATTTTATCATTAATTAGTTATGTTATAGGTTCTTCACAAAGCAGCAGTGTGCAGGAATATATCAATGCCTACAAAGACCTTGCAATCAGTGAAATGAAAAGGGTAGGTATTCCTGCTTCCATAACCATTGCCCAGGGAATACTGGAAACAGAAAGCGGGAACAGTAACCTGGTCAAGCGTTCAAACAATCATTTTGGTATTAAGTGTAAACATACATGGACCGGTCCGAGTGTTTCGCATGATGATGATGCTGTGGGTGAATGTTTCAGGAAATATGAAACAGCGGAAGACAGTTACCGTGACCACAGTAATTTTTTAAGGGGAAGCAACCGCTATGCTTTTTTGTTTGACCTTGATCCGCTTGATTACAAGGGATGGGCGCATGGATTGAAAAAAGCCGGCTATGCAACAAATCCAAAATACCCTGCAATTCTAATCAGGAATATAGAGACTTATAACCTCCAGCAATATGACCAGCCGGGAGCAGAAACCCAACCAATAATCAATGATGTTGCTTTAGAACCGGTTAGTAAAAAAAATACTGATGCAGTTGCAAAACATGAAGTTGTTACTAAAGTGAATTTAGGTAGTAACACAGCATCAATCAAGGCAGGTAAAACTTTATTCAATGGGTTAAAAGCAGTGCTTGTTCCGGCAGGAACTTCCTTACTGGCAATTGCTACAGAGTTTGATATTTCATTATCAAAACTGATGGAATTCAATGATCTTCAAAATGATGGGATATTACAAGATGAACAATGGATCTTCCTGGAAAAGAAAATGAAAGCAGGCAACCGTGATTATTATATTTCAGAACAGGGTGAAACATTGCATAGCATCTCACAAACAAATGCGATACAACTCGAATACCTTGTTCAGTATAACAGGATCAGTGAAAAGGAAATATTGAGAAAAGGGACCAGGGTACGATTAAGGCCTGGCAGTGAAAATGCTGGATCAAACAAACAGGTTAAGAATATTATACATGAAGTGCAGCCAAAAGAAGGATTGTACGCGATATCAAAAAAGTACAATGTTTCTGTTCAGGAAATTAAAGAAATCAATAGTTTGTCTTCAGATGAACTGAGTGTTGGACAACAATTGATAATAAATAAATAGAAAAATATGTCTGTGATACAGGTGAACGGAAAAAGTTTTCAACCATACTTGACTGCTGAGGAGATCAATAAACAAATTAAGCGGATTGCTGCTGAAATTAACAGCGATTATGCAGGCAAACGCCCTTTGTTTATCGCCATATTGAATGGTTCTTTCATGTTCGCATCAGATCTTTTTAAAGAGCTAAGTGTTGAAGCTGAGATTTGTTTTATAAAACTGGCATCTTATAAAGGCACCCGAAGTACAGGTCATGTTATAACTTCCATTGGGCTGGATGAATCCCTGAAAGACAGGCATGTTGTAATTATTGAAGATATTGTAGATACGGGGAAAACACTGAGTGAGTTTTTACCTCAGTTAACAGATCAGCAACCTGCATCATTAAAGATCGCTGCATTGCTGCACAAACCTGATGCATTGGTTCATCCGCTTACTATTGATTATCTTGGATTTAGTGTTCCCAATAAATTCCTGCTTGGTTATGGCCTTGATTTCGACGGGCTTGGCCGTAATTTGAAAGAGATTTACCAGCTTACGGGTGAATAGCGCTCAACTGGCAGACCGGAACATCGGAATCGAATAACGTTATCGTGTTCTTTAATGCATCGAATATATTTGAAAAAACTTTTTATATACGTACTCTTCCTGTTTGTTGCAGAATCTGCTTCTGCGCAATATTATCTCAGGGGCGAAATAAAGGATGAGAAGAACCAGGGTTTACAGAATGCCAGGATCTTTTTACAATCTGCAAAAACTATTTATTATTCCGGTACGTACGGCGGCTTTGGTTTTAATATGGCCAAACTTTATGATTCACTTACGATTAGCCTTGACGGTTATGAAACAAAATCTGTACGTGTAAAAACAGATCAGTGGCAGGTTATTATTTTAAAACTTTCCGAAGACAGGGCCAGCAAGAATAAGCCCAAACTGATCTCCATAACCAGAGATATTCGTGAAACCTCCAGGTATAACTGGTTCAC
>JAGPDJ010000436.1 GCA_018057635.1 Ferruginibacter sp.
GGTTAATGATATTCATATCATTCCCTTCTGAAAAATTTGGAACACATTCAATTAACTGTTGCATATCCTGACTTTAAGTTTCCGGCAAAGATGCAACGGAAACCTGAACAGTGAAAGTAATTTCTTGTATATATTAAACAAAACTTTCATTACAATTGTTAATCCACTATATTGTAATATTCTGTTACTCCCCGAATACAGCAAATCCTTTCCTATCAATCTCCATAGATAATTCAAATTATAATTTACATCATGAAAAATGCATTCATCCTTATAATACTGGTATTTGGCTATTCTATTCAATGCCTTGCCCAGCCATATGCTAAAGGCAGACAAGTGATTAACTTTACTGATCCGGCCCGGGCAAACAGGCAGGTAAACACGGAGGTTTTTTATCCTGCAGATATAAGTGGCAACAATGTTCCGGTGGCTGCAGGAAATAATAAATTCCCGGTAGTTGTATTCGGACACGGATTTGTGATACCGGTATCATCTTATGCCTGGCTGGCCGATTCATTGGTAAAATATGGTTATATAGTTGCCATGCCCACTACAGAAGGCAGTTTATCTCCTTCGCATGACAATTTTGGCAAAGACCTTTCATTTCTTTGTACGGCAATTACATCCCTTGATAATAATTCCGGGTCCTTTTTATTCCAGCGTGTTCGGAATAAATCTGCAGTTGCAGGCCATTCAATGGGTGGCGGTGCCAGTTTCCTGGCAGCGTCCGGCAACAGTCCTGCTGATGTAATTTTTAATTTTGCAGCAGCAGAAACCAATCCTTCGGCAACAGCTGCAGCAGGGTTAACAACCAGGCCTGCGTTGATCTTTGGCGGAAGCAATGATTGTATTGTAGCCCCGTCAGTTCAACAGGCGATGTATAACAATGTAAATTTTTCCTGTAAATCATTTATCAATATAACAAATGCATTGCATTGCCAGTTTGCCAACAATAATGGCATCTGCTCTTTTGGCCAGTTAACTTCAGGTTGTAATACTTCTTCTATATCTCCTGCCATTGTTTTTAATAAAATAACGAACCTGCTGCTACCTTTTCTTGATTATTACCTGAAAGGCATATGCCTGCGGGGTGAAGATTTCCTGGTTGCCTATGCCAATTCAACGGGTGTAGTGAAACAAAGTACATGTACAGCATTTCCGTCCTGCGGGGTGCTTCCCGTTAACCTGCTTGAATTCAGCGGAAAGATATCAGGAAATGCTGCCTTATTGAACTGGCGGGTTTCAACAGAATCTAACCTGCAGCACTATACGCTGGAAAAAAGCTATGATGCGCTTGCATTCAAAACATTAAAGCAAGAATTACCCAAAGGTAGTAACAGTAATTACCAGGCTGTTGATTTGTATCCATTTCCGGGTTATTCTTTCTACCGGTTAAGAATATCCGATAAAGACGGTACATACAATTATTCTGAAATTGTGAAAGTTAAAACCAGTGATAAAAGCCTTACCATAACCGGCTTTCATCCAAACCCGGTTATGAGTAATTTGAATATTGAATTATTTTCCCAAAAGAAACAATCTGTTCAGTATTCAATTCTTGGTATGCAGGGACAACAAGTACTGTCTGGAAGCAGCAGCTTATTACCCGGAAATACAAATATTAAATTGTCACTTGGCGCATTGGCTGCCGGAACATATTTGATGAAAATAACAGAAGATAACGGTAAAACCGTGCGGTCCATTCAATTTATAAAAGGATAATTTTTTAAGTATACTTAACCTTTTGTGATATTTAAAAAATCCATTTATTTTATGAAATTCTTGTAAAGTTATGTTTTGTACCTTTTTGCTTGCCCAAAAAGGTACCCAAAAAAGGCCCCCGCAATCGATATACAACCCGATTGCGGGAAGGAGCTTTAATCAACTTCAGATCTTCGGTAGATTCAACTTAATTAATTCTACTCTTAGAACAGAATCTGCAATCGGTTTCTGTAACTTTAATATTACTGATAGATGTTTCAATAGTACAACACGTTATACTTATATAAATAATCCGTTCATCATCACTTTATCAACCAGGTTTGTTCCAAAAGCATATGGCATGTATGCCAGCGAAGGAATGGGTTTAGTAAATACGAGGTTTGCTTTTTTCCCTATAGCTATACTTCCTGCCATTTGCTCAATTTCCATCGCATAAGCGCCATTGATAGTAGCTGCATTGATGGCTTCTTCCGGAAGCATTTTCATTTGAATACAACTCATGGCAACCACCAGGTTCATATTCCCGCTTGGTGATGAACCCGGGTTAAAGTCACTGGCAAGGGCAACCGCACAACCAGCATCTATCAATTGCCTGGCCGGCTGAAATGGCATGCGGAGAAAAAATGCAGCCGTGGGTAATAAGGTTCCGATGGTATTGGATCCTGCCAAAGTTGATATATCATTTTCGGTCATGGTTTCCAGGTGGTCAACCGATACAGCGCCCATTTTAACAGCTGATTTTATTCCGCCAATACTGTTTAGCTGGTTAACATGCAATTTGGGTTTTAGTCCGTATGCCGCACCGGCTTTACAGATCGTCTCCATT
>JAGPDJ010000437.1 GCA_018057635.1 Ferruginibacter sp.
CTTTTGTGTACCGTTATAAACAATTTCATATTTCCATGTTCCGGTTAT
Organism: Ferruginibacter sp.; assembly: GCA_018057635.1. The sequence goes on from JAGPDJ010000437.1 coordinate 49, forward strand.
TGCAGGTGTTGGTAAAATGAAAGTATAATACCACCACGAAGCTGAATAATACACGGTAAAATTCTGTACCCAGGTTGTCTGTACCGTATTATCTGGCCGGTAAATAGTATGAACTGCTTGTTGCCCTGGTTGCTGGTCCCTGTAATAACTTCCCAGGAAAATGGTTTCGCCATCGCTGAAGTTGATCTTTTCATTTGGTACTTCTGAAGGGGGACAATTTCCCAAACCAGGAGCCTGGCCATGCGTCATGATTTTATTCAATGTTGGCAGATAATATGGCTGCTGATTAGCCCACCAGCTATTAAAGCCGTTGAGGTTATTGCATGATCCTCCCCAGGGATCAACCAGTTGCGTGTAAGAAGAATTTGTATATACTTCAAAATGAAGATGTGGACCGGTAGAATTTCCGGAACTTCCTACAATTCCAAGGTATTCACCCGAAGAAACTGTTTGACCAACAGTTTTTGCTGTTAACGAACCTGCTTTCATGTGTCCGTACCAGGCAACAGATCCATCGGCATGCATGATATAAATGGCATTCCAGTCACAGCTGCTGGAACAAAAACTGCAATTCTGGTCAAAATTGCCATCAGATTTTGCAATGATAGTTCCTGGTGCTGCTGCAATAACCTGAACAATATTCCTTTCCATTTTTTGCCAGTAATAAGGCCAGGTAAAAATATCTGTACCTGCATGATTATAGCCTGATGAAATGTCATAGGTACGATTACCGCAATTATAATCTAATAACTGGTTTGGAAAAGAAGGGTTTTGATCTATATAATTGGAAATTCCATAATACCCGTTATCATTATATCCTAATGCCTGTTTTAATGGCCAGGCAAAAGCTGTTGCAGCAGGGTTTTGCATCCTGAGTAAAGTACCTTGTGAACGCAATAATTGTTCATTCTCCTGTAACATCCTGATAATAGATGTCCTTTGTAAAGGGCTGATCTCGTCTTTAATATTAATGATTTCTCTAAAATCGCCCCCACCATCAGGTTGTTTAATTGTAAGCTGGGAAATGCCTGTTGTGGCTAAAAAAATTAAAAAGAATGATATTAAAACTGCCTGTTTTTTCATATGAAAAATGCTAATGAGTTGATTAGTCAGCTTTAAGTGCTGATAGATACAAAGTACAAAAAATAAATATATTTATTGATCAAAAAATTTTATTATCAATTCCCTTGTTAAATATTTTAATCCTGAATGTTGTGTAAATGAAAAAGCCTCTCAGTTTTGAGAGGCTTCATTTTGGTAGCACGTACGGGAATCGAACCCGTGATTCCTCCGTGAAAGGGAGGCGTCTTAACCCCTTGACCAACGCGCCGTTTAATTTCGGACGGCAAAGATAACCAGATGCAGTTTTGTATCCAAAATTTTTTGAAAAAAAGGATGAAATAACAGATTATCCTTCCCTGAACAGTATCAGCACTATCGTTTAGCCCATATTATCAACCATTTTCGTAGTTTGTGACAGCATTAAATATATTAAACATGAAAGTCCAATGGAGTGGAGTATTTCCTGCACTTACAACCAAGTTCACAGCAGATGACAGTATAGACCTCGATTTATTTGACTTAAATCTGCAGGCACAATTGTCTGCCGGTGTACATGGTATCATTCTTGGCGGAACTTTAGGAGAATCCAGTGTTTTGACTTTGAATGAAAAAGAAAAACTTGTAAAATTTGCCGTAGACAAAGTGAGTGGCAGCGTTCCGGTTATTCTCAATATTGCGGAAGGATCAACCCGTGATGCCATCAACCAGGCAGAATTAGCAAGAAAATGGGGCGCATCCGGACTCATGTTATTGCCGCCCATGCGTTATAAACCAGATCACCGGGAAGCAGTAAATTGGTTTAAAACAATTGCAGGTAGTACCAACCTTCCAATTATGATCTACAATAACCCGGTAGATTATAAGACAGAGGTAACACTGGATATGTTTGAAGAAATTATAGCATGTGAAAATATCCAGGCTGTTAAAGAATCAACCCGTGATGTGACCAATGTTACCCGGATGATAAACCGGTTTGGTGACAGAATAAAAATCCTGTGCGGTGTTGACACCCTTGCTTTGGAAGAGCTTTGCCTGGGTGCATCCGGCTGGGTGGCAGGTTTGGTTTGTGCATTTCCCAAAGAAACGATGGCTATTTATAATTTAATTAATGCCGGAAAAATGGAGGAAGCGCGGCATATCTATCGTTGGTTCATGCCTTTGCTGGAACTTGATATACATCCTAAACTGGTACAATATATTAAACTAGCTGAAAAACAGGCAGGAATAGGATCAGAATATGTAAGGCCACCGAGATTGATATTGGAAGGAGAAGAAAGAAAAATTATTTTGAAGATCATTAATGAAGGGATTTTAAACAGGCCTGAACTAGTTTAGTAGGTTTAGGAAGTTTAGGGTTTTGTTTGAAATGAATTGAATGAATTGCCCTGGCTTTCAAGCCAGGGACCCAAATAATGGGCTAAAGCCCAAATAAAATATC
>JAGPDJ010000071.1:0-4047 GCA_018057635.1 Ferruginibacter sp.
TTTGTTGCCACGAATACACGAATGGTCTTTTTAAATAAGAAGCGTTATTAGTGCATTCGTGGCAAAATGGAATGATGTAAAAACACAGGTAAGATACCTGTTTGTTGGATAACAAAATTGTTCCAGCGGAACAACTTATGGGTAACATGAAATGCTAATACTCCTTCGTTCTGTAGGAACGATTCATGTAATTACAGCATGATGCGTTCCTACGGAACGCTAAAATCTAATCTAAATACATCATCTACCATTGAAATGTTCCGATGGAACATATCAATGACCATGTGTGTGACAGCATGCAACTGGATTATTAAACTTAAACTAATAACCGTTTCATTAAGACACGAACCGGGGCAGTGACTTGTGAAGTTTTGAGAAAAATGGAGTAACGGAATTGCACAAGAAATAACTTTGATTGTTAATATTTTTAGTACTTATATATCAACCTCATATAAATACTGTAATCATTTTCCGATTCAATCCAGTCATATTGCCTGCGTGTTTTATAGATATATTTCCCTTCTTCTGTTCCTATAAAGCAAAACGAACAATCTGGAGCTCCGCTGCGGGTGCAATGCAAAACCTCCAGGCTAACTAAAATGGATCGTTGTTTAAATACCAGGTTATAAGGTCGCAGGTCAAACTCAGAGAACCTGTCATTAAAGGATAAACGCTTTACTTCTGTGGAGATACTGTCATAAAGTATCTCATCTCCGGGAAGGTCATCTACCACTTCACGTATATGCAGCCTTACCTGGCATGTGTCGCATTGATTGTTCACTTTGAAGCGTACACGCTCCAGTTTATATTCATCATGGTTGATGTAAAAAAACTTACCTATCTCGCCTCCGGTTCCGGTTGTCTTCCAGCTCCTGAAATAGCCGGTTACTTCAGAATTTGATCCGCTGGCAGCTTCATTAAGATATGATTTTAATATAAGTGGCTGAAGATTTGTAGTTTGTTCATTTAATCCGAATTCGGTTTTAGTAATTGCATCAGAAACAGGCAGTTTTAATGTGTTGAATCCAACTGATGATATTACCAGGCTGTCATTACTTTTATAGGCAGGTACTGGAATCCTGAAATTTCCAACAGCATCCGTTTGCCTGAAACGCTTTCCTGATATGTTTATGGTTGCATTTGAAACAGGTTTGCCGTCGCGGGCATTAATCACCTTACCAGTCAATTGAAGTTGAGAAATAGCACAGTTGCTAAAAAGAAAGGCAATTAATAATTGAATGAGTGTAATTGAATATTTTACAGTGGCTTTTAATAATAAATTTAAAAAATATATAAAATAGTGAATCAGTTTTATACAAACAGGTAAGCAGAAAAACATAATAATATTAATAAAATTGATTGGTCATAAAGGCCATGCTAATTAAGTTAACCTCAAACTTCAAACTTCAAACTTCAAACCACAAACCTCAAACTTCAAACTTCAAACTTCAAACTACTTATACTCCCCATAAATTCCCCTCAGTGTATCTGATATTTCACCAAGCGTACAATATTGCTCAACTGCATCAACTACAAACGGCATTATATTTTCTGTTCCGGAAGCCGCTTCTGAAATACGTTTCAGGCAAATTTCAACAGCTTCATTGTTTCTTCTTTGCCTGAGGGAATTGATTTTTTCTATCTGTGTTTTCTGTATACTTTCATCAATTTTTAAAAGCTGGGTATGGTAATGATCTGTTGTTTCAAATTTATTTACACCAACAATTATTTTTGATCCGTCTTCAATATGTTTTTGATATGTATAGGCACTGCGGGCGATCTCGTCCTGCATGAAACCTTCTTCAATAGCAGCCACGCTGCCTCCCATGGCATCAATTTTTTCAATTAATTTCCAGGCTTCTTTTTCAACTGCTTCGGTCAATGATTCAATGAAATAACTTCCGGCAAGCGGATCAGCAGTATCTGCCACACCGCTTTCAAAGGCAACAATCTGCTGGGTACGCAATGCAATTTTTGCCGCTTCTTCTGTAGGGAGACTGAGCGCTTCATCAAAACCGTTGGTATGTAATGATTGTGTTCCTCCTAAAACCGCTGCCAGTGTTTGTATGGTAACGCGGCTGATATTATTTTGAGGCTGCTGAGCAGTCAACGTACTTCCACCGGTTTGCGTATGAAACCTCAGCATCAGTGCCTTTTCATCAGTAGCGCCCAATTCTTTCATGATTGTTGCCCACATTTTCCTGGCAGCCCTGAATTTGGCAACTTCTTCAAAAAGGTTGTTGTGCGAATTAAAGAAGAAGGAGAGGCGTTTGCCAAAAACATTGATGTTGAGCCCTTTTTTCAGTGCTGACTGCACGTATGCTTTTCCGTTACTTAATGTGAATGCAATTTCCTGTACTGCAGTGCTGCCCGCTTCCCTGATATGATACCCGGAAATAGATATGGTATTCCATTTGGGAACCTCCTTGCTGCACCATTCAAAAATATCAGTAATGATCCTCATGGAAGGTTTGGGTGGATATATATAAGTTCCCCTTGCAGCATATTCCTTTAAAATATCATTCTGAATGGTTCCTGTTATCTTATCCAGTGCCACACCTTGCTTCTTTGCCAGCGCCACATAAAATGCCAGTAAAATAAAACCGGTTGCATTGATGGTCATGGAAGTGGAAACAGTATCAAGTTTGATCCCTTCAAACAGCTTTTCCATATCTTCCAGGCTGTCAATAGCAACCCCAACTTTTCCTACTTCACCATCAGCCAGGGGATGGTCGCTGTCATAACCTATTTGTGTTGGAAGATCAAATGCAACACTCAACCCGCTTACGCCCTGGCTAAGTAAGTAATGATAGCGCTTGTTGCTTTCTTCTGCCGTTGAAAATCCTGCATATTGACGCATCGTCCATAATTTTCCGCGGTACATATCAGGTTGTACGCCACGCGTAAAAGGAAATTCTCCCGGTAAAGACATATCAGGATTTAAATTGTCTTTAGCTGTATACACTTCTTTAACAGGAATGCCTGAGTCGGTATTTATATTTTTTGAAGCCATGATTCTTGCAGCATTTTTTAGTAACAACTTATTTCAACTAATAAAACTTATTTAAGTAATTTTTTCGCCTCAAATTGTAATGCATCCAGCACAATCCTGTTCAATTCAGCATCTTTGGTTAAACTGTATTCCAGGATCCTTTTACTCAATTCAATTCCGGATGCATCCGGAGGCAGTGTAGCAGCCAGTTGGTTAATAATATAAATATTCTGGTCCTTCAACCTCGTTACTGCATTCCACATTTCAGGGCTAACATAGATTTGCTGTGTAATATTGTATTCATATTCAGATTTCAGCGCATCAACCATTTCTGCATGTATTCCTGCAGCATACATGCCGGCAGAAGAAACCCTGCTGATCAAATTTTTCAATCCGGCCCTTTCGGTAAAAAGTGTAAGCCTTTCAAGGGCTTCCAATTGTAGTTTTAAGCCGTCATGATTAATACCAAGGCCTTCTTTTATCTGGTCTTTCATAGCACGGAATTCAAAAAGTAACAGCATGATGACCACAAAAAAAACGACCATTACTGTAACCTGTACGTATTCAAATTTAAATTCAAATGCCAATAGTTGCATAGATTTCATTTAGGTACAAAAATAACCAAGATGAAGCAACAAATTCCTGCTTTCGCAAATTATCAGAAAAGATAGCTTGAATATTAGTAGTAATTTTGTAAAAAAAAGGAAAATGAATACTACATTAAATATACCGGTAAGTTTTACTCCTTCTGCAATCAATGAAATTAAAAGGCTTACAGCAGTTGAAGGATTTGACAAATCTAAAAAGTTAAGGGTAGGAGTGAAAGGCGGAGGATGCAGTGGTATGACCTATGTTCTTGATTTTGACAATGTAAAGGAGAACGATGAACTGTATGAAATGGATGGCATTTCTTTTGTTATAGACAAAGCACATGGAATTTACCTGCTTGGTATGGAAATTAACTGGGAAGGCGGATTAAATTCAAGAGGATTTACCTTTAACAATCCGAATGCAAGCAGTACTTGTGGGTGTGGGACGAGTTTTGCGGTGTAAAT
>JAGPDJ010000071.1:4147-8729 GCA_018057635.1 Ferruginibacter sp.
CCCAATGGCTTGTTTTTTCCAAAATCAACAAGAACAGGTACACCCACAAAGATAGAAGAATAGGTACCGGTAATAACTCCAATAAGCATTGCAAAAGCAAATCCACGGGTTACTTCACCACCAAATATAAAGAGGATCAATAACACCAGGAATACTGTTACAGAAGTCATGATGGTACGGCTCAATGTATCGTTAATTGCACGGTTAATAATGGTTTTCTTATCTGCTCCTTTCAGGTCCCTGGCATATTCACGAATCCTGTCAAATACGATAACCGTATCATTCATGGAGAAACCAATAACGGTAAGAACAGCCGCAATAAAGTGCTGATCAATCTCAAGCGGGAATGGAACAATATTTTTAAAGAAAGAGAATACAGCCAATGTTACCAGTACATCATGCAATAATGTAAGGATTGTACCGGCAGAATACCTCCAGTCGCGGAAACGGATGAAGATATAGAGGAAGATAACCAGCATCGCAAAAATGGTAGCTTTTACGGCACCTCTTTTTAGGTCATCAGATATAGTAGGCTGAACTGTGATTGAACCTTTCTTGTAGTTGCTCACAAAATCAGCATATGACAGATCTTTTGGAAGGGCTTTTTTCAGGCCTTCGTATAATTTTGTCTGAACAATACTGTCTGCATTTTCAACTCCTTTCATATAAGAAGTTGTGATATTCATACGCCTGCCATCTCCAATGGTTTTTACTACTGGATATTCGTTGAATGCAACTTTCAGGTCATCACGCACGAGGTCTACACTTACAGGATTAGTAAATCCAATGGTATAACTGCGTCCGCCTTTAAATTCCACCCCTTCATTAAAGCCATTGAAAAAAGCGCCTATACCTGCCAGTAATACGAAAGCAGAGATTACGTATGCAACTTTCCTGTATTCTACAAACTTGAAATTTGCATGTTTGAAAATACGTTTGGAAATACCGGTGAAATAATTAAAATGTCGGTTTTTCTTTGTCCAGAAATCAGTGATCAGCCTGGAAACAAGGATACCACAGAACAACGATAAAAGGATACCAATGATCTGGGTAGTGGCAAAACCAAGTACAGGACCCAAACCAAAATAAACAAGTATGATGGCAGTTAATAATGATGTTACGTGTGCATCAATTACCGGTGCCAATGAACGGTTGTAACCGTCATTCACAGCCTGCTGGTAACTCTTTCCTTTCGTAAGCTCATCTTTTATTCTTTCAAATATAATTACGTTGGTATCCACCGCAAGGCCAATGGTTAGTACCAGTCCTGCAATACCTGCAGCAGTAAGCGTAAAGCCCATTGCCGTAAGTACCCCGATGGTGAACAACAAGTTTAATATCAAAGCGATATTTGCTACCCATCCACCTGTGTTATAGTAAACAAGCATTAAAATGAATATCACAGCGAAAGCAATGGCAAATGCCATCATACCACCTCTTACAGCTTCTGCACCCAATGTTGGTCCTACAACCTGTTCTGCAACAATTTTTGCAGGTGCATCCAGTTTACCAGATTTTAAAATGTTGGCAAGATCCTGTGCTTCTTCTACGGTGAAGTTTCCTGAAATTTCAGAATTGCCACCTTCTATCGGACCGTTAACATTCGGTGCGGTATAAACGATTTCATCCAGGGCGATGGCAATTGGGCGGCCAACATTTTTACCGGTAAGCCTTGCCCATGTTTTACTGCCTATGCTCGACATCTGCATTTTAATGGCCGGGCGTCCCAGTTCATCAAAATCCTGTTTTGCTTCTTCCACAGCATCACCTTCTAAAGGTGCTTTATCTGAACCAGGTAAAGTTTTTACAGCATAAAGCGGAAGAAACCTCATATTCCCTTTGTCAGCTTTTTCTTCAACTCCAAAAAGAAATTTTACATTGGCTGGAAATGCAGATTTAACTATTTCGTTGTTTATGTAATTCAGGAATGTTCCTGTATCCTGCAAAGCAACACGCCCTATTGCAGATGCAAAGAATTGCTTACCGTTTTTGTCAGTCTGAACATCTATAGGGTTCATGATCCTGAGAAAAGGATTCTGGTTCTGCTTGGCTTTTAAAGTGTCAATAGCCTGCGTTGTATCACCGGCAGTAACACCATTCAGGTAATTCTGCAGGTTATCATCAGCATTTTTTAAAGCTGTTGCAAGTTCGTCTATCCGGTAAACTTCCCAAAACTGGAGGTTTGCAGAAGATTGAAGATACTTGCGAACCCTCACTGCATCAGTAATACCTGCCAATTCAACATTTATCACCCCTTTGTTTTCATCAAGGTTGATAGTAGGCTGCGCAACACCGAATTTATCAATACGTTTAACCAAAATTTTGTAAGTCTGGTTAATAGCACCTTTGGCAATTTCCTTGATCTTGTTGGTTACTGTGCCATCATTGTCAACAATTTTTATCTCTTTACCCGGGCCGGCAAACATACCACTTAAACTTCCGGCACCATTTTGCTTTATATATGCACTGGTGAAAAGTGTGATATAGTTTTCCTCGCTGTTTACTTTTTCTGCAGTGGCAGCCTGTAGTGCCTTAATTAATTTAGGGTCTTTCGGATTGTTGCTAAGCGATTTCAGCAAACCTTCCAGGCTAACGTCCATCGTTACACTAATACCACCCTGAAGGTCAAGCCCAAGGTTTAATTCATTCTCTTTACATTTCTGGTATGTAGTTCCCACTAATGGAAAGATCTCTTTATCCCTGGTGCTGTCCAGAATATATTGAGTCCTGGCCTTTACCAGTTTACTATATTCTTCAGCGGGTAAACCGGAAGAAGATTTCTTAACCTGGCGTTCTGCCGTTGCCTTAACACTGCTTTCATAATTACGTACCACCCAGGTATAAGAAAGTTCCCAAAGTGATATCAGTATTAATGCAATGGTAAAAAACCAAACTAAACCTTTCAGTTTCATGTTAATGTACTTTTTTTATCTAAGTAGTTAATTTTTTTAGAGTGTGCAAAGATAGGGGAAAAAGCATTTGAACTCTGATGCTTGCTATTTTTAGATTTTTAACTTGATTTTCAATGGTTTTTGTGAAAAAAGTCACATATGTATTATAAAAATATTGTATCTATAATGTAGTTATTCAAAATCCCGGCAAGGTTTGAGATATTTTTTAATTCATCAGGTATACCAATTAAAAAGCTCCACCAAATTTTGAAAAACCAATATTCGGAAACAATTTAATATAATTTCAATGCAATGATTATAACCAGTGCTTCCGGTTATAACTGTGTGATGTTGTCTGGAAATCCAGCAATTCGCGATTTTTTATTTTTCATTCAAGCGGTATGAGTTAAAATTTATCATATAGTTTCAAGTTGACTATTGTAGTATTTTAAAAAGCGAGTAAAGCTGTATGTTCTTTGAATTGAATAAGAAATAATATACCCATCTGAAACCAATTGCGATTAGCTACGATAAATAATTACTTTTGCATCAACTTACTATATAAAAATATGCAATTATCTTCCCTGTTATCCCGCTTCAACGAGCCGGAAACTTTGAAAATGGCCAAGCTGGGCCGTGAGTTGAGGGCAAAAGGAATAGACATAACCGACCTTAGTCTTGGTGAACCTGATTTTGACACACCGGAACACATTAAAGAAGCCGCAAAAAAAGCAATTGATGATAACTACAGCCATTATACACCTGTGGCAGGGTTTCTCGATCTGAGGGAAGCAGTTTGTACAAAATTATTGAGAGATAACGGTTTGCATTATACGCCGGAACAGATTGTTGTTAGTACCGGTGCCAAGCAAAGTATTGCCAATACGGTGCTGAGCATTGTTGATACAGGAGATGAGGTTTTGATACCTACGCCATATTGGGTTACATATAGTGAAATTGTCAGGCTTGCAGGAGGAACTGTTAAACTGGTTAAAACAGACCTGGAACATGGGTTTAAAATAACAGCGGAACAGCTGGAAGCTTCAATTTCAGCTAAAACAAAGTTATTTATGTTCTCAACGCCCTGCAATCCTACCGGTGCGGTATATTCAAAAGAAGAGCTGACTGCGCTTGCAGAAGTTTTTAAAAAATTTCCGCAGGTAATTATCATGAGTGATGAAATATATGAACATATTAATTTCACCGGAAAGCATGAAAGCATTGCACAATTTGATTTTTTAAAAGACAGGGTTATTATCATCAACGGGCTGAGCAAGGGTTTTGCCATGACCGGCTGGAGGTTGGGATTTATAGCTGCTCCTGTTGAAATAGCAAAGGCCTGCGATAAGATCCAGGGGCAGTTTACAAGCGGAGCCAATGCAGTAACCCAACGGGCAGCAATAGCCGCACTTACGGGAACCCTGGAACCAACACATGCCATGGTTAAAAAATTCAGGGAACGAAGGGGAAAAGTGATGCAACTGGTTAAGAATATTCCGGGTATTATTTGCAATGAACCTCCGGGTGCATTTTATATTTTCCCGGATGTTAGTTCTTATTTTGGTAAAGTAACAGAAGCAGGGGAGACCATCAGCAATGCGGATGATTTGTGTATGTATTTTTTAAATACGGCCCATGTATCTGTAGTTACCGGGAAAGCTTTTGGAGAACCAAATTGCATCCGCATTTCT
>JAGPDJ010000072.1 GCA_018057635.1 Ferruginibacter sp.
TGAAATCGCCCTGTACCAGGTTTTCATTTACCTGCGGAAATTCGCCCGCTATTTCCAGCACCAGCCCGGCCAGTGAATCGCTATCGCCTCTTACCGCTTCAAAAGTTTCCATGGGAAGGTTCATTGCTTTACAAACATCATTGATCATTGTTTTCCCTTCAAATATATAATTGAAATCATCAATCTTTTTATTCACGCTTTCTTCATCATCAAATTCATCTTTTATATCACCGATGATCTCTTCCATGATATCTTCCAGTGTAACAATTCCGGAAGTACCACCAAACTCATCTACAACAATGGCAAAATGGTTTCGTTTTGCCCTGAATTCCTGCAACAGGTCTTCAATTAATTTTTGTTCATGCACAAAATGGGGAACCCTGATCAAAGTATGCCAGTCGAATCCATCTTCCTGGTCAAGGTAAGGCAACAGGTCTTTTGTATGCAACATGCCTTCAATTTCATCCAGGTTGTTTTTATAAACCGGCAGGCGTGAATAATGTAGTTCTTCTACTTTTTTTATTACTTCCCGGAAAGTTGTGCTCATCTCCACCCCACTCACGTCGAGCCTTGTACGCATTATCTGTTTTACCATGGTATCCCCGAATTTTCTGATACCTTTTAATATTTGCTTTTCCTCCATTGAAGCCTCATGTTCGGGTAAAAGGTCAATGGCGTAATCCAGGTTACTGTTATCATGGGAAGAAGCGTTTTCGGCAGAAAGTTTTCTTTCAATATTATCACTGAATCTTACCATTCTTTTGCTTAACCTGTAAAAAATACTGCCAAATATTTCTATGATCAATGATGAAGTAGACGCAAACCATACTTTATGATGTGTTGCCCACACTTTTGGAAGCACTTCGGCAAATAATACAATGATGGAAGTAACTGAGATCACTTTTATGAGAAAAACCAGCCAGAAATCCAGTAAAAGGCCTTCCAGCCAGCTATCAATGAGAATATTGGATATCAATATGATCCCGATATTCACAAAGCTGTTTGTAATGAGCATGGCAGCCAGTAAAGTTTTTGGCTGTTCCAGTAAAGTAACAATTCGCCTGAAAGACGGTTGTTGCTTTGTTTTTAAAACATTGATATCTTTTGATGTGAGCGAAAAAAAAGCCACTTCACTGCCTGCTACCAGGAATGAAATGATGAGCAGTATAATAATAATAAAAATGAGTATGGTTGTAGCAGCAGGTGTGATTGCTAATAAGAGAAGCAAATGATTAATTCCGGAATCAATGACCGAATGATAGTCCAAAGCAAAAAATTTAAGTAAACAATTATCTCAGGGAAACTAATCCCATAAAATATTAATTTTAAAACGGCAGCCTTTCACCCGGGTTGTCGTCCGGATGTTGTGGTTCAGGTCCTCCCTGGGAATCATGATCTTCAAATCCGGGCGTAGCAATACTTCCATCGCTTTTTTTGTCTAACATGATCAGGTTGTCACCAACTATTTCGGTAGCAAATTTCTTATTCCCTTCTTTGTCTTCCCAACTCCTTGTTTTTAAACGACCTTCAATATAAACAAGGCTTCCCCTGTGTAAATATTTTTGAGCCAGTTCTGCCAGCCCGCGCCACAAAACAACTGTATGCCATTCTGTTTGCGAAATAAGCTTGCCGCTCCTGTCTTTATAAGTTTCAGTTGTTGCCAGTGAAAATTTAGCAACAGCAATATTTCCTTCCAGAAACTGCATATCAGGATCCTTTCCTAAATTACCTATTAACATTACCCTGTTTACGCCCCTCATGATTGTAGATTTATTTATTGCTGCTATTCGCTGTTATTGCTTTACATCAAATTTAAAGATACAAATTTTATCATTCAAACTGCAAAGCTGGATTTTACAATTTCTTATTTACCGAAAACCCTTTGAGCCTTCAAAATAACCTGTTATCAGGCGGGGAAATGCCAGGTTCCGCATTTTGGTTTTATCACATATTTCAAAGCCTTCTATATGAATCTTTTTATTCAGTTCTATGTGTATAAAACAACCATGTATGGTTTGATGTGTTAATTGCTGCCGGAAAATTTCAGAAACTGCTATCACCTTAAATTTCTTCGCGGCTTCCTTAAAAAATCCGGGCATTGTAAGCAGATTATTTACATCTGCAGCTTTGTCTTTTTCTATCAGATAAAATTCATGGAGGTTTTGCCAGATATCCTTTTGGGTCCGCTTTCTAATATAACAGGCTCCTTTATACTCGGCCACTATATAATAAAACCATCTTTGTTTTTTAACAAGCCGGCTTTCTTTAACAGGATATTTATCTGTTTCTCCATCAATAAATGCAATGCATTTTTTTTTCAAAACGCATTGGGAGCATAGTGGTGATTGGGGTTTGCATACGGTTGCACCAAAATCCATAATGGCCTGGTTAAACTGTGCGGGTTCATTTTTTGCAAGCAGCTTGTTTGCAAGCTGTGAAAAATATTTCTTACCTGCCGTGCTGTCAATAGCTGTACTGATCCCGAAATACCTGGCCAGTACCCGCATTACATTTCCATCAGTAACCGCATACGGTAAATTATAGGCAAAGGATGCAATGGCTGCTGCTGTATAAGGCCCGATACCTTTTAGTTGCAATATATTTTCATAAGAATCCGGGAACTTTCCATCTAATTCTCTGGATATAAATTTTGCTGTTGCAATGAGGTTTTTGCATCGGCTGTAATATCCCAGTCCTTCCCATAATTTAAAAACGGCAGATTCATCTGCAGCTGCCAGTTTTTTCACTGTAGGGTAATTTTTTACAAACCGGTTATAATATGCAAGCCCCTGTTCTACCCTTGTTTGCTGTAAAATGATCTCACTAAGCCAGATCTTATACGGATCTTTTTCGCCTTTCCAGGGCATAGAACGGCGGTTTATTTCTTTATTCCAACGCAATAATCCGCGGCTAAAATAGCTTTCCTGTGCACTTTTCATTAATATTTAAAAATAATTATTTACAAACCTATTGATAATCACGACCTTATTTTGAATTTTCAAAAATTTTTTTTAACTTACTGTTCAAATGTAAAGTATATGAGAAAAGCCGATCTTATTAACAAAATATCTGACAAAACCGGCATACCCAAAGTTGATGTGCTGGTAACTTTAGAAACGATGTTCAGGGAGATCAAAGCCTCTTTAGCAGGTGGTGAAAACCTGTATATCAGGGGTTTTGGCAGCTTTATCATTAAAAAGCGTGCTGCAAAAATCGGAAGAAATATTAAAAAGAATGTTGCCGTAGCTATTCCCGAACATTTTATTCCTGCTTTCAAACCTGCAAAAGAGTTTGTACAGGAAATTAAAACCTCTCCCAACATAAAAGAAGCTCCGGAAGTTAAAGATGATTCGGATGAGTAACGTAACTTTGCTTCCCGCTTATGAAAAGTGGGTTCAAATAATAGTTACGTGAAAAAACAATTTATATTAGCCGGCGCAGGGATAATTGCAATAACCCTGCTGTTTTTCTTTGGCCGTACCACCGAAAAAAAATCGCCCATTACTAATGTTGAGTCCGTATTAAATACGCAAACATTTGATATACAGCGTTTTATAGAATCTTCCAAACAAAATCTCACGCCCGCACAGGTACTTATAGTAACTAAACTGGAAAATGGGATAAGCAGGGGTGATGTTCCTGCACAGCAATTACAGGCATATAATTCCCTGGCAAATTTCTGGAAAGACACTGCAAAATTGTTTGAGCCTTATTTATTTTACGTAAGCAAGGCTGCTAAGTTGGATAATTCAGAAAAAAGCCTCACCTTCGCAGCCCAAATATTTTTAGAGGCATTAAGGGGAGAACAGGATAACAGCAAATTAGACTGGGAGACATCGGAAGCGATTTCACTTTTTGAAAATGCCATCAAATTAAACCCTGAAAATGACGATCTGAGAATTGGGCTGGGAAGTTGTTACATTTACGGCAAAGGCCGCAGTGGTAACCCGGAACAAACAATGAAAGGCATTCAGGAATTACTGGGAGTTGCAAGGAGAGACAGCAACAACATGAAAGCGCAGGTGGTTTTAGGTGTTGGAGGGCTTGTTTCAGGGCAGTTTGATAAAGCGCTGGAAAGATTTCAGAAAGTGGTTAATAAAGAACCCGGAAACCTGGAAGCTATAGCATACCTGGCCGATACTTATGCTGCAAAAGGAAACAAAGCAGAAGCAATAAAATGGTATACGCTCAGTAAAAGGCTTGCTAACAATCCGCATTATACTGAAGAAGTTGACAAGCGTATACAGAGCCTGAAATAAAGAACAAACTGATAACAACATATTTTAAAATTATTTTTTAAACAAAAAAAAGACCAGGTATGCCTTGTGGTAAAAAGAGAAAACGTCATAAAATCGCTACTCATAAGCGTAAAAAACGTTTAAGAAAGAACCGTCATAAGAAGAAGTAATTAACTTTTCCTTACCGGTGTACCGATACTCCATCGGCACACTCATGTATATGCATAATATAATCATAGCAATGCTGTTATTATATTATGCCTTTTATGTTTTCCTACCGTGACGCATAACGTCTAAATAAAAATTTTAGGCTTGACTAAGGAACTGATTATTAATGCAGAACCGCAAGGTGTTGAGATTGCTTTGCTGGAAGATAAAAAATTGGTGGAATTGCATAGTGAAAAGACTGATGCAAACTTCGCCGTGGGAGACCTTTACCTGGGAAAAGTAAAAAAACTTATTCCGGGCCTTAATGCTGCATTCATAGATGTAGGTTTTGAAAAAGACGCCTTTCTTCATTATACCGACCTGAGCCCTTATGTGAAGTCGATTTTAAAATTCACCAACCAGTCTATTAATGACAATACGCCGGAAGGCATGGATTTTGCAAAATTCAAAGTTGAACCGGAGATTATAAAAACGGGAAAGATCACTGAAGTATTGAGTGGCAAACCCAATATTTTAGTTCAGATATTAAAAGAACCTATAGCTGCAAAAGGCCCAAGGCTGAGTTGTGAACTTTCTTTACCAGGCAGGTTTGTTGTTGTTACGCCTTTTAATGATATCATAGCTGTTTCCCGTAAAATACATTCTTCAGAAGAAAGAAAGAGATTACATAAGATCATTGAAGCCATCAAGCCAAAAAATTTAGGTGTGATTGTTCGCACGGCAGCCGAAGGAAAACACACAACAGAATTACACGAAGACCTTTTACGATTAATTGCCACCTGGAAAACAATTCAGACCAACCTTAAATCCGCTGTTCCTCCTGCCAAGATTTTAAGTGAACAAGGCAAAACAACCAGCATGTTACGCGACCTGTTAAACGAAGATTTTAACCGCATCGTGGTAAATGATAAAAATATTTTTGCCGATACAAAAACATATATACAACGTATAGCACCTGATAAAGCTGAAATTGTTGCATATTATAATAATGGCTTACCCATCTTCGATAATTTTGGAATAACCAAACAGGTTAAAGCTGCCTTTGGAAAAACGGTTAACCTTCCCAGTGGCGCCTATCTTATCATTGAACATACTGAAGCATTACACGTAATTGATGTTAATAGCGGATACAAAAGTGTAAGCAATAACCAGGAACAGAATGCACTGGAAACAAACCTGGAAGCTGCTGAGGAAATAGCCCGCCAGCTCAGGTTACGCGACCTTGGTGGTATCATCATCGTTGATTTCATTGATATGAAATTAATGGAGAACAAGAAAAGGCTGGCAGATTCTATGGACCAGTTTATGCAGCCAGACAGGGCAAAACATGCTGTACTGCCCATTACAAAATTCGGCTTGATGCAGATCACCAGGCAGCGCATGAAGCCGGAAATGAATATCAATACCAGTGAAGTTTGCTCCAGCTGTAATGGCACTGGAAAAATTTCATCTACTTTGATACTTGAAGATGAAATAGCCAAGAACCTGAACTATCTCATTATGCAAAAGCATAAAGGTTTAACTGTAGAAGTTCATCCTATACTTTACACATATCTCACCAGTGGTTTTCCAAGCCGCCGCATGAAATGGAGCTGGAAATACAAACAAAAAGTAAAAATAAAATCCAATTCAAATTTCCATTTAACGGAATTCAGGTTTTTTGATGACAGCGATGAGGAGATAAAACTATAGGCTTACATTTCCAGCAAACATTTTATTTACTTCTTACTTCTTCTTCAGCAATTATTTTTACTGCTGGTTTTAATATTATAATTCACCAATGAATGCTATTATCTTGTAGCGTATGGTACGCACCAAGTCGAAGAGACAAATAGGACTGAAAATAAAAAGAGACTTTTTTGAAAGCCTCTTTTTATTTTCAAGAATTTCATTTTTTAATTCGTTTTATTAGCCTGTTTCTCTAATTTTTCTATCTTTTCAGTTAGCTCTGTATTTTTGCTGTTTAAGTCAATAATATACAGGGTAAGCTCTTCTATTTTCTCCATCATTTTTTTAGTCATTTCAGCAAGATGAATCCCATCCTTTTCCATTTCAGCAGCAGATGGTATGTTGGGAAGATGTTTATTAATGCTGATTAGTTTTTTTAATTCCTCCAGTGGCATTAGTTTATAATCATCTTTAAAAACATAATCCGGCCAACTGGTACTGTTTTGCATTACAAGGTTCTCACACATAATCTCGCCATCAACACTAAGTTCATAGCCAGTAGCAATACGAGCTGAATTATTTCCTATGAGTTGAGCTCCGTTTACATGAAATTTGGCATTGGGTGTATAAGTACCAACGCCCGTATTACCCCATGAAGGCTGTAATACCAAATAATTGTTAGCATTACTATTTGACCAAATTACAAGAGAGGTATCTGTAGGGAAAACTGCGCCACCAAAGGCTGCTTCATTGGAAGTGTAAAAATTAATACCAGTACCGCCAAGATTTATCGTTCGTCCATAAGATGTTCCGTTGTATCCAATGCCCATTCTTCCATCGTCTCTTACTCTTAATATTGTGTCTAAATTAGAATTCCTTAATAAAAATGTATTAGAAGATGATGTGGTTCCACTACCTATTACATCCAACCGGCCCAGCGGAACTCCAGGGCCACTAAATCCGCCAATACCCACATTACCGTTCTGGCTGAAATAATGCCTTGGTGTAATTGTTGTTCCATCAGTTGTTGCATACCATCTTAAATCAGAGCCAGCACCTGTAGTAGCCATTTGCCATTGGTTACCGCCATCGTAGCCAAGCACTATTTTACCTAAACTGGATTCTACAAACATATCACCACCTCTTACATGAAGCAAATAATTGGGATTAGTAGTCCCAATACCTACCCTTCCGACTTCATTGATTGTCATTCTTGGATTAGCCTGTATTGTAAAATGCAGTTTGCCGGTTGTATTACCCGATCCTGTACCAAAATCAACATCTTCCGCAGCGCCGGAGTAAGAACCCCAGTAGCCACGGTAAATATCATTTTCAAAAATACCCATGTACATAGGGGCAGCGCCATTAAACTGGCCAACATAGTTGCTGGTTGCTTTTACATCTAACTTGGCTGCTGGTATAGTAGTGCCTATACCTACATTTTGTGCAAAAGAGAAACATGCCGTAATGAAGCTGATACAAAAGAGGATGATTTTTTTCATAATGGGATAATTTTGTGAATTAAATTTTCTTACAGAAAGTAAATCTTGTTTCGGAAGTGTTTTAGCTAAGATAATCAAAAGTTATAAAAGAACAAACTGTGAATCATCAACATATAAAAAGTTATACCCTGGATTCAAAGCTTTGCTTTTTTACATCTATATGAATGGAACTTAAACTATTGCATCATGCAAAAACATAAAGATCTTACGATAGAAGTACACTCCATTTTATATACATATCTTACCGGTGGTTTTCCAAGCCGCATTAAATGGAGCTGGAAATACAAACAAAAAGTAAAAATAAAATCCAATTCAAATTTTCATTTAACAGAGTTCAGGTTTTTTGATGACAGTGATGATGAGATAAAGTTGTAATATTTTACATCATTTACTTTCTGTTATTTTTTTGAACTGCTAAAACTGCTTGCATTTCTTGTATTTAGTCTTATTCAATCTCAATATCATATTTATTCAATAAACCGGCAATACCATTCATTGAAAATTTTGCTTTCTTAATCCTGTTCCTTTCCGGATCAATTGAATAATTATAAGCTGAACGAAAATCTGCTTTTTCCAAAACCGTATTTACAAAAATGGCTGCTGCCAGGTTGCAGTTGTTAAATGATGAATTTGTAAGGTCGCAATCTTCAAAATCAACTTCCTGCATACTGCAATTAGTAAACAGCATTTTCTTTAGCCTTAATTTATGGAAAGAAGAAAGATCCAGTATGCAATCTTCAAATGCGGCAGTGAACAGAAAATCATTGCACTCATCAAAATGTAACCCGATCAGTTTACAGCCTTTGAAAGCTATATCTATAAAGGATGTTTTTACCAGTTTAGCATTACTAAGGTTACACCCGTTGAAAGCGCAATTAGAAAAATTATTTCCGGAAAGCACCGTACCGGAGAGATCACAATTATTGAATGTGCAATGTTCATAATCACCGGCGATCAATGCAGATATTTCCTGCTCAGTTCCATTAAATATTTTGTCTTCAAAATATGCTTTATCCATTGGGTAAATTTAGACCAGTATTTTCAAAAAATACTATTATGCCACGGAGTAATAACTAACTTAAAACGAACTACATTTTGCAGCCTGATTTTTATTCA
>JAGPDJ010000073.1 GCA_018057635.1 Ferruginibacter sp.
CCTTACTGGGTGCCCCTTTCATTAACGAAATTTCACTGGCTGAAAAAGGATTCCTGCCATCAGAGATAGAAAAACTGAATGCAGCCATGGCCAGTGCTTTTGAAATTGGCTTTGTTTTCAATGTGTACACACTTGGAGAAGAATGCCTGCAACGCCTAGGGTTTACGGCAGATCAATATTATGATTTTGAATGGAGCCTGCTGGAAGCACTTGGTTATACTGATGAGCAGATTGACGCAGCCAACATTTATATATGCGGAACAATGACCGTTGAAGGTGCTCCTTATTTAAAAGATGAACACCTGTCAGTATTTGATTGTGCCAATAAATGCGGACAAATAGGCCAGCGCTATATACATGCGCACGGGCACATCCGCATGATGGCTGCAGCACAGCCTTTCCTGAGTGGTGCCATCAGTAAAACGATCAACCTCCCCAATGAAGCAAATATTGAAGAAATAGCAGATTCTTACCGCTTAAGCTGGGAACTGGGTTTAAAAGCGTGTGCGCTTTACCGTGATGGTTCAAAACTCAGCCAGCCGCTTAGTAACAAATCTGATAAGAAAAAGAAAACTTCCGGTGAAGAGGAGCAGGAGGAAGAAGCAGCTGATAAGCAGGCAGAAATAAAACATGAATCAGCACTGGTTGATATGGGTAAGCTTACCATTGAAGAATTGCTGGAAGAGATGAACAAACGTGTACAAAACAGTGCAGACACTTCTTTGAAGCGCCAATTGGCCATGATCGTGGAACGCAGGGCACTACCGGCCAAGCGCAGGGGTTTTACTCAAAAAGCAAAAATAAACGGCCAGGCATTGTTCCTGCGTACAGGCGAATACAATGATGGTACATTGGGTGAGATATTTATTGACATGGCAAAGGAAGGAGCGACCATGCGCAGCATGCTAAACTGCTTTGCTATTGCTATCTCAATCGGTTTACAATATGGTGTTCCTTTGGAAGAGTATGTTGAGAAATTTGTATTTACCAGGTTTGAACCAGCTGGTATGGTTGACCATCCGAATATCAAAACAACCACTTCTATCATAGATTTCATGTTCCGTTCACTGGCTTATGAATACCTTGGAAGGAACGACCTGGTTCATGTACTGGATAAACCGGAAGTACAAAACCTGGGCAACGAATCATGGGATGCAGCAACACCAACGATTGGTGACCGCAAACATGAATTGAGCGAAGTAAGGGTATTGGGTACAACAACTCCACAACCAGAAGGCGTGAAAGCACATCGTGTTCATACAGTAAAACCTGCCGGAAACCTGGACGCAGTTAGCCAGGCAAATAAATCAATGCAGGGAGACGCACCGGCTTGTAATGTATGTGGGCATATAACCGTAAGAAGCGGAACCTGTTACAAATGCTTGAATTGCGGGAATAGTTTGGGATGTAGTTAAAAAAAAATAATACCGGGTTAAATCAAGTACGATATATAAACCCACCGGATGAATCTGGTGGGTTTTTTATTGCCCCGACAGCGGCTTTAAGCCCTGTCGGCGGTTAATTCCAGATTATTATTAAAGAATAAATTAGATTAAAAAAGCATTGTATTAATAGCATTCAGGTAATAACCCATCAGATATCAAATGATTATTTTATTACAACCGCTGTCGGGGTTTAAAACCGCCGACAGGGTTGATCCGCAACCCCGACAGCGGCTTTAGGCCCTGTCGGCGGTTTAAAATAAAATTCAGTTTAATCTAACAAATATCTGCCAATCTTTATACAGAAATTATATCGGGTATTTATTTTTAGCTAATGCAAATCATAGAACCCCTTGAAGAAGGTAAAATTTATCATATTTATAATCGTGGGATAAACGGAACAGATATTTTTAAAGAGAAAAGAAATTATTATCACTTCTTAGAAAAATACGAGGAATACTGTTCCGGAATATTAGAAACCTATGCTTATGCACTGCTTAAAAATCATTTCCACCTTTTGGTAAAAGTGATGGAAAACATCATCATACCCAGAAATGATGGTAAAGGCGAAATCCAATTAAATGCTTCTAAACAACTTTCGCATTTTTTCAATTCCTATGTACAATCTTTCAATAATGCCTATAACAGACACGGTAAATTATTGGAAGTGCCTTTCAATAGAAAACGAATTGATAGTGATGCCTATTTTACTTCACTTATTTATTATATCCATTTCAATCCACAACATCATCAATTTGTAACTGACTTTAGAAATTGGGAGTTTACTTCCTGGCACAATATTTTAGATAATAGGCCAACATTTATTTCAAGGGATAAGGTAATAGATTGGTTTGGTTCAAAGAAGCATTTTGTTGATGCACATATTGGTAACATGCCATTAAATAATATTTCCCATTTAATAATGGAATGATAATTTATAAACAACCGCTTTCAACCCCAGTCAGCGGCTTCAGCCTCTGTAGGCGGTTTGATCCAGATAATTATAATTGAATATTTTCCATTAATTAAAATCGTATTACTAGCATTACGGTATTTTGCCATCAGTTATCAAATGTTCATTTAATTTAACCGCTGCCGGGGTTTGAAACCGCCGACAGGGTTTATCCATAACCCCGACAACTGCTTCAGGCCCTGTCGGCGGTTTGATCCAGGTAATTATTACTGAATATTTTCCATTAATTAAAATCGTATTACTAGCATTACGGTATTTTGCCATCAGTTATCAAATGTTCATTTAATTTAACCGCTGCCGGGGTTTGAAACCGCCGACAGGGTTTATCCACAACCCCGACAGCGGCTTTAAGCCCTGTCGGCGGTTATTGGCGACAAAAAATCCTTCTTTGCATCAAAATTGCTAATCTATTATCTTTGCGCCCATGGCAAACGAAACAAATAATTTCCAGGAACTAATTTCTCATTGTAAAGAATACGGCTATATTTTTCAATCATCAGAAATATATGATGGCCTGGCTGCTGTTTATGATTATGGCCAGATGGGCGCCCAGCTGAAAAAAAACCTGCGGGATGCATGGTGGAAAAGCATGACCCAGCTACATGAAAACATCGTAGGAATTGATGCAGCTATTTTTATGCACCCAACCGTATGGAAAGCCAGCGGGCATGTGGATAATTTCAGCGATCCCATGATTGACAACAAAGACAGTAACAAACGTTACCGGGTAGATCACCTGATTGAAGCACATGCCGCAAATCTAGAAAAAGCCGAAGCAGATGCTTTATTAGAAGCCATGGACAGGTCGCTGGCAACTGATGATATGGCCGGACTGAAAAAACTGATCGTTGACAATAATATAAAATGTGAAATAAGCAAAACCTGCAACTGGACCGAGGTACGCCAGTTCAACCTGATGTTCAGCACACAGATCGGCAGCGTAAGTGAAGAAGCTGATACCATTTATTTACGTCCCGAAACTGCCCAGGGCATTTTTGTGAATTTTCTGAACGTACAAAAAACCGGCCGCATGAAAATACCATTTGGTATTGCACAAACCGGCAAAGCATTCCGTAATGAGATCGTAGCACGCCAGTTTATTTTCCGTATGCGTGAATTTGAACAGATGGAAATGCAGTTCTTTGTCCGTCCCGGCACACAAATGGAATGGTATAACTACTGGAAAGAAGAACGGAAAAGATGGCACGAAAGTATTGGCATACCGGCATCTAAACTCAGGTTCCACGATCATGTGAAACTGGCTCATTATGCAGATGCTGCGCTGGATATTGAATTTGAATTCCCGTTTGGCTGGAAAGAACTGGAAGGTATTCACAGCCGCACAGATTTTGACCTGACACAACATGCTACATACAGTAAAAAAAAGATACAATATTTCGACAATGACCTGAATGAAGCCGGTAAACCTTTTGGCAATTACACCCCTTTTGTAGTTGAAACTTCCGTTGGACTTGATCGTTTATTCCTAACCGTATTAAGCCTGGCATACGAAAATGAAATATGGCTGAAAGAGGACGGCACTGAAGACAGCCGGGTGGTATTAAAAATTCCGGCAAAAATTGCCCCAACCAAACTGGCCATCCTGCCCCTGTTAAAAAAAGATGGCTTGCCCGAAATTGCAAAAGACCTGATGAATGAATGCAAAGGAAGTTTCATGTGCTTTTATGAAGAAAAAGATGCCATCGGAAAAAGATACAGGCGTATGGATGCCATCGGCACTCCTTTCTGCATAACGATAGATCACCAGACCAAAGAAGACAATACAGTAACCATCCGTTACCGTGATGACATGAAACAGGAAAGAATCTCCCTGGCCGATGTAAAATCTATTGTGCTGAAAGCTATATCATAAATAATATCAACACAACCAATAGCCCTGCCTGTTTAAAACGGCAGGGTTTTTTATTTTATACACTGCAAATAGATGATAATGATTCCAAATTATGACCGGAATCATTTTTTGCATTGAATTACATCAGCCAGCTTTTTACGCACAGTTTTTAAATTGCCGGAGTTTTAATAAATATATTCATGGGTACACTTATCTATTGCCCGAAAAATTATTATTATGTCTGCAACTGACATTACCAAAGCCATTGACCTTTTTACACATGCTGAAGGCACCGGTGCCAAACGATCACGCCGGCCGGTTTATGTAGATTTTATGCCGCCATGTAACAGTGCCTGCCCTGCAGGAGAAAATATCCAGGCCTGGTTGTCACATGCACAGTCGGGTAATTACTTTGAAGCATTCCAAACCATACTGGAAGACAATCCTTTTCCGGGCATTATGGGCAGGGTTTGTGTAAAACCATGTGAAACCGGCTGTAACCGAAACCATATTGATACTACCATAAATATCCATGCTGTTGAAAGATATATTGGTGATGAAGCCATCAAACAAAACTGGCAGGTACGTTACAATTCGCAAAAAACAGGCAAAAAGGTTCTAATTATTGGTGCAGGACCTGCAGGATTATCTGCTGCATATCATTTGGCAAGAATGGGCCACACCGTAGAAATATTTGAAGCCGGCAGTCATCCCGGAGGACTATTATGGAGCGGTGTTCCTGATTACCGTTTGCCCAAAGAAATACTGGATGCAGAAATTGACCGGCTGGTAAAAATGGGAATTAAGTTCCGGTTGAATTATAAAGTTCAGGATATATTGCTCGAAAAAGAATCAGGCAATTTTGATGCAGTCTTTCTTGGAATAGGTGCTCAGTTAATACAACAGGAAACATTCAAACAGGATGACTCCGTTTACATAACTGATGCATTTTCTTTTTTCAGAGAATCAAAAACAAACCCATCTCCATACATCCGTAAAAAAATAGTTGTTTATGGCGGCGGTAAACTGGCCTTATACCTTTCCCGGATGATCAAACGTTTTGGATCAGAGGTTTCAGTTTATTTCCCCGGAGATAAAAAAATGATGCCTGCTTATGATTATGAAACAGAAGATGCATTGGCTGAAGGTGTGGATGTAACAATCTTAAGAAGTATCAGCAGTATTGAAAAGAAAAAAATTACCCTTGAACTTTTGAAAGTTGAAAAAGGTAAAGCTGTTGGCACCAATGAATTTGAAACCATAGATGCAGATGTGCTGATCATGGCCAATCGCCAGGAAACAGATTCATCTTTTCTTCGTGCGCTCCAGGATATGGTATTCAACAGCGATGGAACGATAAACATAGATGCCCAGAGAATGACTGGCCATGAAGGAATTTTTGCTGGTGGTGATATGCTGCCTGGCGAAAACAGGAGCTCAACCATTGCCATTGGCCATGGAAAAAAAGCAGCACGTTACATTGATGGATTTCTCATGAAGGTTCCTTACATAAAACCAGAAAAACACCCCACAGCAGGTTACCGAAAACTGCACATGTGGTATAAAACGGATGCCCCGCAAAAAGAACAGGATAAACTTGCTCCTGCGGTGGCTGTAAAAAATTTTGATGAAGTGATTTCCGGCCTGGGTGAACCAGCAGCCAGGTTTGAAGCACAACGTTGTCTCAGTTGCGGGAATTGCTTTGAATGTGACGGTTGCTTCGGGGCCTGCCCGGAAGACGCCATCATAAAACTGGGTAAGGGTAACCGTTATAAATTTAATTACGATGCCTGCACCGGTTGTGCAGTTTGCTTTGAACAATGCCCCTGCCATGCAATAGAAATGATTCCGGAACCAGCTAATATTATTACTGATGTCAAAAAATAAAAAAATGATCGCAACCATAGATGGAAACGAAGCGGCTGCTTATGTTGCTTACCGGGTAAATGAAGTTTGCGCCATCTATCCCATTACACCTTCTTCCACCATGGCCGAACTAGCTGATGAATGGGCTTCAAAAGGAATTAAGAATATCTGGGGTACAGTGCCGGATGTGATGGAAATGCAAAGTGAAGGCGGTGCAGCCGGAACAGTTCATGGTGCATTGCAAACAGGTTCATTAACAACAACATTTACTGCATCACAAGGATTGATGCTCATGTTACCCAACATGTATAAAATAGCCGGTGAATTAACGCCTGCCGTTTTTCATGTGGCTGCCCGTTCATTAGCTGCACAGGGACTTTCTATTTTTGGGGATCACCAGGATGTAATGGCCGCCAGGACTACAGGCTTTGCCATGCTGGGTTCTGCCAGTGTACAGGAAGCGCATGATTTTGCCCTCATCGCACAGGTTGCAACATTAAAATCAAGGATTCCCATCGTACATTTTTTTGACGGGTTCCGCACATCACATGAAGTGAATAAACTGGAAATGCTGAGTGATGAGCAGATCAAATCAATAATACCCGATGAACTGGTGATCGCACACCGCAAAAGGGCATTGAATCCAGAAAACCCATTCATCAGGGGAACAGCACAAAATCCCGATGTATATTTCCAGGGAAGAGAAACCGTAAATACTTTTTACAATAACATGCCTGCCATTGTAGAATCTGTCATGAATGATTTTGCGAAAATGACCGGAAGAAAATATGAACTCTTTGAATATAGCGGTGCCGCTGATGCACAGGATGTCATCATCATCATGGGTTCCGGCGGAGAAACAGTTGTTGAAACTGTAAATGCACTGAATAAAGCCGGAAACAAAACTGCTGTAATACAGGTTCGTTTATACCGGCCATTTTCACTGGAACATTTATTAAAAGTATTGCCCGCATCTGTAAAATCAGTTGCCATATTAGACCGTACTAAAGAATCCGGCGCAGCTGGTGAACCTATGTACCAAGACGTATTGTCCACTTTGGTTGATGCATTGCAACAGTGAAAACTGAATAAACTACCAAGGTTAATCGGTGGCCGCTATGGCTTGTCTTCCAAAGAATTTACACCTGCTATGGTAAAAGCAGTGTTTGATGAATTGAAAAAAGAACAGCCTAAAAATGGGTTCACATTAGGTATCAATGATGATGTAACACATACCAGTTTAACATACGATCCTTCATTTAAACTAGATGAATCGGCCTGGAGACAGGGATTATTTTTTGGCCTGGGTGCAGATGGAACAGTTGGTGCAAATAAAAATACGATCAAGATCATTGGAGAAAATACCGAACTCTTTGCACAGGGATATTTTGTTTATGATTCCAAGAAGTCGGGTGCAAGAACAGTTTCGCATCTTCGCTTTGGCCCGCAACCTATCCGTGCCCCTTACCTGATATCTAAAGCAGATTTTATTGCATGTCACCAGTTCAACTTCACCGAAAAAGTAGAGATGCTTGAATTTGCCGCAGAAGGCGCCACTTTTTTATTGAACAGTCCTTACAGCAAAGATGAAGTATGGGATAAACTCACTGGCCAGGTTCAACAGCATATCAATGACAAAAAATTAAAACTATATGTGATCGATGCCACAACAGTTGCAAGGGATAACGGCATGAGCGGTCGTATCAATACGATTATGCAGACCTGTTATTTCGCTTTATCCGGAGTATTACCGAGAGAAGATGCAATTAAACAGATCAAAAAAGCCATTGAGAAAACCTATTTCAAAAAAGGGCAGAAAGTTATTGACCAGAATTTTAAAGCAGTGGATGCAACCCTTGCAAACCTTTATGAAGTTGATTATCCGAAAAATGTTTCTGCTGCCATGCACGATATGCTTATCGTTTCTGACAAAGCACCTGATTTTGTTAAAAATATTACTTCAGTGATGATGGCTGATCATGGTGATCAATTGCCTGTAAGTATGATGCCAATTGACGGCACCTATCCAAGCGGTACAACCCAATGGGAAAAAAGAAATGTGTCTGATCTCGTTGCTCATTGGGAACCTGATCTGTGTATACAGTGTGGTAATTGCGCTTATGTTTGCCCGCACAGCGTTATCCGGGCAAAATTTTATCACAAAGACAATTTATTAAAAGCACCGGATGGCTTTAAACATGCACCGATCAATGCAAGGGGTTTTCCTGAAACACAGTATTCGTTGCAGGTGTACCTGGAAGATTGTACAGGCTGTAATTTATGTGTGGAAGTTTGTCCCGCAACAGATCCGGCTAACCGTTCCCGTAAAGCCATTAATATGGGTGATAAAGAACCCGTACTGGAACAGGAAAAAGCGAATATCGATTTCTTTGAAAACATCACCTGGAACGATCGTTCTAAAATTAATTTTTCAACTGTACATGGTGCACAATTCCTGGAACCATTGTTTGAATTCTCAGGCGCCTGTGCAGGATGCGGTGAAACACCTTACCTGAAATTATTATCACAATTATTTGGCGACCGGTTACTCATAGC
>JAGPDJ010000074.1 GCA_018057635.1 Ferruginibacter sp.
AATGATATCCGACTTTAGCTGCATCGTTTTATCGTCAAGCTGTACAATGGTAAACCTGAAACCGGCTCCATCATCCATTGCTTTTAATTTATCATCCAGCCTTTTAAATTGAAGCAACTTAGGTTCACCGGGAGCTTCATAGATCGTCCAGCGAATATTCCTTTTCGCTTCATCACATTCAGTTCCGTTTTTTGAAATCATGTATGAACCAAGACTGTTGCGGTCGTTAAAACTCCAGTTGCTACCAACAAAACAATTGAAATCTGCTTCATTAAATAACTGAACTTTTACTTTCCCTGTAATTCCGGCTGTTAATACAGACTGAAGTTGCCAGTTACCATCAATGGTTTTTTTGTAAGTACGGGCTTCTTTAGAAGATGAACAGGCCCCAACCAGCAGTATGAGGGCAACCAGGCTGGTAATGATGTTTAATTTTTTCATAACATGAATGAAAGAACCAAAGATGGTGCCAGACATGATAATGCAGGCCAGTAGTGAGTATTATGCAAATCTTACCTGTACTTATGCCCCGATGGCATAAATGATGTAATAATGAAATATTAAATAGCTGCCGTAAACTGTTTCAGGAACCGGAGATCATTTTCGCTGAATAGCCGCAGGTCTTTCACCTGGTATTTAAGCATGGTGATGCGTTCGATACCCATTCCAAAAGCAAAGCCGGTGTATTTATTGCTGTCGATGCCGCAATTTTCCAAAACTTTCGGATGAACCATGCCACAACCCAGGATTTCAACCCAACCTGTTTTTTTACAAACGTTGCAACCATCACCACCACAAATCAGGCAACTGATATCCATTTCTGCACTTGGCTCTGTAAAAGGAAAATAAGAAGGGCGGAACCTGATCTTTACTGTATCACCGAACATTTCCTGTACAAAAAAATACAATGTTTGTTTCAGGTCGGCGAAAGAAACATTTTCAGCAATATATAATCCTTCTACCTGGTTAAAAAAGCAATGAGCCCTTGCACTGATGGTTTCATTACGGTAAACCCTACCCGGGCAAATAATCCGGAGCGGCAGGATTCCTTTCTCCATTTCCCTGATCTGAACACTGCTTGAATGGGTACGCAATAACCAGGCTGGGTTCTGGCTGATGTAAAAAGTATCCTGCATATCTCTTGCAGGGTGGTTCTCCGGCAAATTCAAAGCAGTGAAGTTGTGCCAGTCGTCTTCAATTTCAGGCCCTTCCGCCACAGCAAAACCAAGCCGGTGAAATATAGATATAATCTTATTTTGAACAATACTGATGGGATGGCGGCTTCCCAATGGAAGGCCATGACCCGGAAGGGTAACATCAATGGCTGCAGCCATATTTTCTCCACCTGCCCCGTTAAGGATTATATTTTGGAGGTTATCAAATAACCCTTCGGTATATAACTTAAATTCATTGAGTAACTTGCCAGCATCTTTCTTATTTTCTGCTGCCACATGTTTCATCTCACCCATGATCGTTTTTACAAGGCCTTTGGTACCAAGGTATTTGATCCTGAATGTTTCCAATTGTTCTTTATTCGTAACAACGGTTTCAGCTATCTCCTTTTTATATTGTGCTATTTGTGCCAGCAGTTTTTCCATGTTGCAAAGATAAGATTCTGATACAAAGTCGGAAAAACACAAATTACCAAACAATTCAATTTTATTTAACAACTGAAATTGAGTATTGGATTTATCAGCAATTATCTTCATATCTTAAAACCAACAAACATTATGGACCCCGACCCCGGCGGATATTTCAACAAATCCGCAATCTTCAAAACTTCTTTTCTTACCATTGTATTTAGCTCAATTCATTTTTACAGGCCGGAAAAAGCATTTTTTCAATGCGTACAAACAATGCCTGCCCCTGAAAAAGCTGTTATCAAAAAGACTGAAACAAACACTGCACGCAAAAAGAAAACCATTTACCTCACTTTTGATGATGGCCCTAATAAAGGAACGAGAAATGTAATGCACATCATTAAAAAAGAGAAGGTTCCGGTAACCTTATTTGTGATAGGTGAACATGTTTATGGCAGTAAATACCAGTCAGTTATTTATGACAGTGTTTGTAATGATGAATTATTTGAGATAGCAAACCACAGTTATACGCATGCATGGGGGAATAAATTTGAAAAATTCTATAGCGAACCTGATAGTTCAGTGAAAGATTTTAAGCGTTGTGCTGATAGTTTGAACCTGGCTACAAATATTGTACGTACTCCCGGAAGAAATATCTGGAGAACAGACAGTATCCGTTGTACAGATATTAAAAGTGCTGCTGCAGCAGCCGATAGTTTACAAAATAATGGTTTTACAATATTGGGCTGGGACCTGGAATGGCATTTCAATGATCAGCAAAGGCTAGTTCAAACCATGGAGGAAATGATGAACCAGGTAGACAGTGTTTTTATTAAAAATAAAACTAAAACAAATAACCACCTGGTGTTGCTGGCACACGACCAGGTATTTGCTAATGCACAGGATTCTGCCACTTTACAAAATTTCATCATGCAATTGAAAAATAAAGATGAATACAATTTTGAACAGGTGAGCCGGTATCCGGGGGCAACCAGTCAATAAATTTTAAACAGATTATTACCAAATTATTCTCTATTTTTAATATCTAAATTTTAGTATTATGGATTTATTCAAATCAGGTAACCCAACCCTTTCAGAAAATAAATTCAGGGACACAGTACTGGCAGATGTTCTTACCCATGAAAATGCCATGACCGTAAAAGGCACATTAAACAAATTTGGGTTTTTGTTCTTAATGGTATTAGGTACATCCTTTTATTCATGGAAAGAATTTGCAGGTGGCGGCAATGTGGTGCCCATGATCTGGACCGGCGCTTTGGGCGGACTGGTGATAGCCATTGTGCTTGTATTTAAAAAAGAATGGAGCCCATACCTGGCTCCTGCTTATGCACTGATGGAAGGATTGTTCATTGGAGCCATCTCTGCCATGTATAATTCAGCTTTTGCAGAAAAAGCACCCAATATTGTGATCAATGCAGTTGGGCTCACTTTTGGTGTGGCCATTGCCATGTACCTGCTTTATAGTTTCCGGATCATTAAAGCAACAGAAAAATTTAAATCCATTATAATATCGGCAACAATTGGCATTGCACTGTTCTATGTAATCGTAATGGTATTGCGCATGTTTGGTTACGATAATATGCCGTTCCTGCATGAAGGCAGCCCGATGGGAATTGCTTTTTCGTTGTTTGTTGTTGCCATTGCGGCACTTAACCTGATACTTGATTTTGATATGATAGAAAAAGGTGTGGAATTGGGTGCACCAAAATACATGGAATGGTATGGCGCATTTGGTTTGCTGGTTACCATTGTTTGGTTATACCTGGAAATATTGCGTTTATTGAGTAAGGTTAGTGGAAGAAAATAGAAGACTTATTATTAAAAAAAAGGCTGTCTCAAAATATTATTATTTTGTCATTCCGAACGTAGTGAGGAATCTCTCCAACTTAAGTACGCTGTTTAAAGAGATCCCTCACTACGTTCGGAATGACAAATAAAGATCTTGAGACAGCCTTTTTTATATCTCTGCCAGCAACGCTTTCACTTTGCTTTCAATCAAATCCCTCACCTTATTAAAATCTGCCGGTTCCATGTGTTTAGGATCTGGTATTTGCCAATCAACGAATTTTTTGGCTGGCATCCATGGACAGGCGTCGCCACAACCCATGGTAACCACAGCATCAAATGGCGCAAACTGTTTTACTTCATCCAGGCTCTTGCTGTCGTGCTTGCTTAAATCATAACCCAGTTCTTTCATGGCAGCAATTGCTTTTGGGTTAACGATACCGCTTGGCTTACTGCCGGCACTAAACGCTTCAATTTCATCTCCACCGTGTATGAAGGCAAATGACTGGCTCATCTGGCTGCGGTTGCTATTTTCTATACAAACAAAAAGGATTTTCTTTTTCATATTTTAATTATTTGGGAATAACCCGATTTTTATTTCCTGATTAAAATAAACTGAATAATTACAAATGTTACAATTAGCAGCAACCACTTCCCGGTTCACAGCAATTCCTGTCATCCTTTGCAGGCTTTTCTGCATAAACTGTAATACTGCTGATTTTTGTACCTCCACTTTTGTATTCGGCAATTTCTGCTTCTGTTAAATAGTTGGACAGGATATTATCAGGGATAATGATTGGTTTATCTTTTTGAAGGCTGACGTTTTTAAAACCAGCGGCTTCTATTGTTTCCAGGTAAATCTGCTTTTGTATAGCACCGGAAACACAGCCGGCATAGAGTTCTGCCACTTCTTTCCATTTGGCAGGCAAGTGGCCTTCCAGTACAATATCTGAAATTGAAAAATGGCCGCCCGGTTTCAGTACCCTGAATATTTCGCTGATCACTTTGTGTTTATTGGGAACCAGGTTAAGCACACAGTTGCTTACAATCACATCTGCATAATTGGATGTTACCGGCATGTCATCAATATCGCCAAGCCTGAACTCTACATTATTATAATGCAGTTTTTCAGCATTGGCCCTTGCTTTTGCAATCATGGCTTCTGTAAAATCTATTCCAAGCACTTTACCATTTTCGCCTGTTATCCGCCTGGCAATGAATGCATCATTTCCTGCACCGCTACCCAGGTCTATCACTGTATCTCCCTCTTTTATCTTAGCAAACTCTGTTGGTAACCCGCAACCAAGGCCGAGATCAGCTTCCGGGTTATACCCTTCCAGTTTAGTGTAATCATCTGCCATGATATTGTATACTTCATCGCCACAACACGAAGAAGTAGCACCACAACAGGATGTTGCATTTTGTGTTTGACTTTGTGCTGCTATAGCAGCATATTTCTCTTTTACCATTTCTTTAATTTGAGCATCATTATTCATGTTCATATTTTTAAATTGTTATAAATATTTTTAACAACATGCTTTTTCATGCTGAACTTTAAGCTTATTGAAAAGAAAACTGAACTCGCCCATAAATTTTTCAAAGGCTTTCCAGTTTATACAATAACAACTGCGTGGCCCGTCAACGGTTCCATCAATCAAACCGGCATTCTTAAGTTCTTTCAGGTGCTGGCTAACGGTACTCTGGGCCAGCGGCAATATTTTTACGATCTCGCCACAGATGCATTCATTCCGTTGTGCAAGCACTTTCAATATGGAAATCCGTGCCGGGTGCGACATTGCTTTGGCAAAAGCTGCCAGGTCCTGTTCCTTTTGTGTAAATGATTCTTTTTTATGGATTGCCATTGTTTATTAATCTTATATCGCAAATATACGATTAATCAAATTACAATTCCAAATTTCACCTTAAATATTTTCTGATAATAGATGAGAAAAGTTTAACTTCCTGCCTAAACTTCATAAAATGAAACTTTATCAACTATTCACTTTTGCACTGCTTTGCCTGAGCTTTAACAGCGTTGCACAAAATGATACCTGGGTTGCCATCCAGCAGAAAATAGATGCAAAACCCTTTGCAGGTAAGAACCTTAAGCTTACAGGTGCTGTTAAAACTGAAGGAGATGCAGGGCTGGCATTACTGATTGTGCGGGTTGATAAAAAAGATAAAAAAATGGGGTTTTTTGACAATATGCAGGACAGGCCAATACAATCTGCAGAATGGAAGACATATACCATTGAAGGGAAAATAGATGACGATGCCGATTCACTTTACATTGGCGGAATTTGTGTAAACAACGGTAGTTTTTATTTTGATGATTTCGTACTGCAGATAGAAACTGAATCCGGCAAATGGCAAAATATAAACCTGGTAAACACAGATTTTGAAAAGAACAACCTGGTAAATGGATTACCGCAGGGCTGGAACTATTTTATGTCGCAATCGCAAAAATTTGAATTCTCCTTTTCTTCCACAAGCACTTACAAGGGGAATTACAGTTTACAAGTAACCGGTAAGGAAATGGAGGATAATGCAGGCATCAGCAGCTATCTGAAACTACAAAAATTTGTAAAGGCCAACTACAATAAAATGGAATACCAGGTTGCTATGCGTGACGGGATTAAGATCTATACCATTGCCTATATTCCGAAAGACGCGTCGGCAACAAATACCTATCCGATCATGCTTAACCGCACACCATACAGTATTGGCCCGTATGGCAAAGATAAATACAGTGGACAAATTGGCCCCAGCGAAAGCATGATCATGGAAAAATACATTTTTGTAAACCAGGATGTGCGTGGCCGTTATATGAGTGAAGGCGTATGGACAAACATGACACCACACATTGTAAATAAAAAATCAAATAAGGATGTTGACGAAAGTAGTGATACGTATGATGGCATCGACTGGATGATCAAAAACATTCCTTTCAATAACGGGCGTGTTGGGCAATCGGGCATTTCATATCCCGGCTTTTATTCTACAGCTGGAAGCATTGATGCTCACCCGGCTTTAAAAGCTGTTAGTCCACAGGCACCGATTGCTGATGTTTTCTGGGATGATTTTCATCACAACGGGGTATTCACTCAGGGATATTTCTGGAACCTGCCCATTTTTGGAACAAGACCAGTTAAGCCAACAGAAGATGACTGGTACAACTTGTTTGAAAAACCAACTCCGGATGGATATGATTTTTACAAACGCAATGGAACATTAAAATCTTTAGGAGAAAAATATTACAAGGATAACTTCTTATGGAAAGAACTTTCTGAACATCCTAATTACGATGAGTTCTGGAAAAGCCGCGGGATACTGCAACACCTGCGCAACCTGAAACCTGCTTACCTGGTTGTTGGTGGCTGGTTTGATGCAGAAGACCTTTTTGGCGTTTTGTCTACTTATAAAGAAATTGAAAAAAACAATCCTGGAATTAAAAACATGATTACCATGGGGCCATTTGGCCACGGCGATTGGGCATCTGAAAGCGGCCATCATAAACATTATCAATTATATTGGGGCGATAGCCTGTCAACTTTTTATCAAAAAGAAATTGAGGGGAAATTTTTCAGGCATTATTTAAAAGAAAGTGGTGACGGGAAAAACGGTTTACCGGAAGCATATATGTTCAATACAGGTAAAAAAGTTTATGAACAATTCAGCAAATGGCCTCCTGCAAATATTAACAGGAAAAAACTTTATTTAGACAGCAATGAAAAAATATCTTTTGATTCTCCAAAAATATCCGGCTTTACCGAATATATCAGCAACCCTGATAAACCTGTTCCTTATACCATGGATATAGCCGGATCCTTTGGAATAACACCAAGAAATTACATGAGCGAAGACCAGCGCTTTGCTTCCAGCAGACCGGATGTTTTGGTATATGAAACAGAAATATTAGCTGATGACATTACATTGGGAGGCGAGATATCTGTAAAATTATCTGTCAGCACCACCGGAACAGATGCTGATTGGGTGGTTAAGCTGATAGATGTTTATCCTGGTGATGAACCAAATTCAAATCATACCGATAAAGCTGTAACCTTAGCCGGCTACCAGCAAATGGTAAGAAGTGAAATTATGAGAAGCCGGTTCAGGAACAGTTTTGAAAAACCGGAGCCGATGGTACCGAATAAAGTTACAGAAGTAAAATTCAAACTGCAGGATGTATTGCACACATTTAAGAAAGGGCATCGAATCATGATACAGGTTCAGAGTACCTGGTTCCCGGCATTTGACAGGAACCCACAAAAGTTTATTCCCAATATTTATAAAGCTGAAGCATCTGATTTTATTAAAGCAACACACCGGGTATACAATTCCAGTTATGTGGAAGTGGATGTGATTAAATAAGTAGATTATTTAGCCGGGGAGGCGGGAAGACGTTTTTTTGATAACCTTTTATAAACGACTTTCCACCTTCCCGGTAATAAATGTCAACCCGAGGAACGAGGGATCTTTTGAAATGTAGTAATAAAATTCATGAGTTCCCTCACTACGTTCGGGATGACAATAAAAGTTGTTTTTTAAATCAACCTATTACAGAAATTACTCCCTTCCATCCAGCAGGTTTCCTAGTCCACCTAAAATACTTCCTTCTTCTTTTCTTTTGTAAGAACCATATTGCATGATTCGTCCTGCCAGGCGGCTGATGGGCAATGATTGCAGCCATACTTTACCAGGTCCCTGGAGTTTGGCAAAGAACAAACCTTCGCCGCCGAACATAAAATTCTTGATACCACGTACCATTTCAATATCAAAATCAACACCGGCGGTATAAGCAACCACGCAACCTGTATCAACTTTTAATATTTCTCCGGCTTTCAATTCCCTTTCTACCACATAACCACCGGCATGTGCAAATGCCAATCCGTCGCCTTCAATTTTTTCCATGATAAAACCTTCACCCCCAAAAATACCTGTACCCAGCTTTCTTTGAAATTCAATGCCAATACTAACACCTTTGGCAGCGCATAAAAAAGCATCTTTTTGTGCAATGATCTTTCCACCTAACTGGCTCAGGTCAAATACAATGATCTTTCCTGTGTATGGAGATGCGAAACAAACTTTCTTTTTTCCCTGGCCCATATTGGTAAAAGCGGTCATGAACAAGCTTTCACCAACCAGTAACCTTTTTCCGGCGCTGAATAATTTTCCAAGCACGCTGTTATCTTTTTGCTGGCTGCCATCTCCAAAAATTGTCTGCATTTCTATCCCGTTATCCATCATCATAAAAGCGCCACTTTCTGCAA
>JAGPDJ010000438.1 GCA_018057635.1 Ferruginibacter sp.
AAATTCTTTCTGCAAAACATATTTGATACTTTTGTGACAACTGACGTTATAAATCAATTGCATGGATAATATTTTAATTAGTGCAGCCCTATCGTTTCTAATAACGTTTTTCGCCATCCCTGTTATTATCCAGGTTGCAAAAGATAAGAAGCTTTTTGACGAACCCGATGAACGAAAAGTTCATAAAGCGGTAATTCCAACTTTAGGCGGGCTTGGTATTTTTGCTGGTTTTATAGTGGCTACTTTGATGGGTGTTCCAATGGGAATTACTACTGAGTTACAATATATCGCCGCAGCCTGTATAGTTATTTTCTTCCTCGGTATGAAAGATGATATACTGGTGCTTTCCGCCAGCAAAAAATTCATTGGCCAGTTAATTGCTGCAGGAATATTGATAAAATTTGCTGGCGTTCAGATCACCAGTATGCATGGTTTTTTAGGTATATATGAGATACCTCATTATGCCAGTATTGCGCTATCTCTTTTTACCATTATAGTTATTACCAATTCATTTAACCTGATAGATGGTATTGATGGACTTGCCGGTAGCCTTGGCTTATTAACAACATTCCTTTTTGGTGCCTATTTTTATTATATAGGCCATATTGAGTATGCTGTTATTGCTTTCGCTTTAACGGGAAGCCTGATCAGTTTTCTTATTTATAATTTTTCCCCCGCCAAAATATTCATGGGCGATACCGGATCATTGTTACTAGGGCTTATTAATTCTGTGCTGGTTATAAAATTCATCAACCTGTCAAATGTTCCGGGTAGTTCTTTGCCATTAGCTGCATCACCTGCCATTGGGATCGCCATATTAATGATCCCGTTATTTGATACACTACGTGTATTTGGGTTGAGGATAGTTGATGGAAGGTCTCCTTTTAGTCCAGACAGAACACATGTTCACCATTTCTTGCTTGATATAGGTTTTTCTCACAGAAGGATCACTTTATTATGTGTAGGATTAAATATCATTTTCATTGCAATTGCGGTTGGCCTCCGAAATTTAGGAACAACAAGTGTTATAGGTATCTTGCTTGTAACAGGGCTATTGTTCATCGGCATCATTTATTACCTGCGCCAGAAGAACAAGGCCGTTACTGTAAATGACCTGGTAGAAAATGAGATGAGAAAATCTCACAAAATTCTTTCTTTCACTACCGAATCAGTAGAAGTAGATTAACAACCAGCTTTTCAACCTCCTTTTTCGATAAACTTAAAAACTACCTTCAAGTAATAGTAGTTTTTTATAGCTTTGCATCCAATTCAAATATTATGGAAGTAGATACACAAAAGTTGCTTGCAGATACAGAATCTGCTATGAAAAAAGCGATCAGCCACCTGGAAACTGAACTGGTAAAGATCAGGGCTGGTAAAGCAAGTCCGAATATGCTCGACGGCATCATGGTAGATTATTATGGAAACCCAACGGCTATCAACCAGGTTGCCAATGTTTCGGCGCTTGATGCCCGTACCATTTCGGTGCAACCCTGGGAAAAAAATATGTTACAGCATATTGAAAGGGCTATCATTGCTGCAAATATTGGTATTAACCCGCAAAATGACGGTAATATCATACGTCTTTACTTACCACCGCTTACAGAAGAAAGAAGGAAGGAAATGGTTAAAAGATGTAATGGGGAAGGCGAACATGCAAAAATATCAATCAGGAGTATCCGCAGGGATACAATCGAGCATATTAAGAAATTCCAGAAAGACGGGTTGAGTGAAGATGCAGCAAAAGACGCTGAAGCGGATGTACAGGTGATTACAGACAAATTTATTTCACTGGTGGAAAAGCACCTGGAAGCCAAAGAAAAAGAGATCATGATAGTTTAGGTTCAATGCTTAAACATTTTTTGAGATCTCCAGGTTTAGCAACAGGTAACGGTTTTGAAATTTACAGGTCATTTCTGTAACACAAACTCACCGGGTAAACCGGACAGGTATCCTGTGTAATTTACATGAACAACTGGCCCTATCAACCAATAATCAACTAATTTTACGGCATGCAAATTATACCTGTAAATGATGAAGCAGGCGGTAAACTTTTTATACAAGTACCCCTGTCAATTTATAAAAATGATCCAAACTGGATAAGGCCGCTGGATAAAGATATCAACGAAGTTTTTGATAAAAATAAAAACAAGGCATTTCGTTTTGGAGAAATTACACGCTGGGTTTTAAAAGATAATGAAGGAACGTTAATAGGACGTATTGCAGTTTTTGTTAATAAAAAATACAAGAATAAAGGAGATGAAGTTCCCATAGGCGGAATTGGTTTTTTTGAATGTATCAATGACCAGGCAGCTGCAGACCTGCTATTGGATAATGCAAAGCACTGGCTCATTACTAAAGGCATAGAAGCTATGGACGGGCCAATTAATTTTGGTGAACGAGACCGCTGGTGGGGGATGATAACAGAAGGATATTTTGAACCTCTATATTGCATGAATTACAATCCGCCTTACTATGTTTCTCTTTTTGAAGAGTATGGG
>JAGPDJ010000075.1 GCA_018057635.1 Ferruginibacter sp.
CAAAAAATAATAATCAAGGCAAAGCTGCTTTGTTCCACTAGGAACATTTAATTGGTAGATATGTTTTATTGTTTTGTGCAGCGTTCCATCGGAACGCTTTATGCCAATTCAGTTATACAATCAGCATCTCATTTATGTTATTTAGAAAAGCTGATTTGTTGTTTATATATTCACAGATCTTTCAAAAAAGATTTCAGCAAATTACTATCAGCAGCCATTTTAAAGCTCTGCTTTGGTTTATTTAATTGCTTCTGTACTGATTCCGGAACAGGAACCTGCTGCTGAATAACCGGTTCCACCACATCATAGAATTTAACAGGATGTGCCGTTTCAAGGAAAATACCTTTTGCTGATTCATTTGTAATTAAATAATCTTTCAACGCCTGGTAAGCAACAGCACCATGCGGATCGAGTAAATATTTATCGTTCGCCAGCACATTTCTGATTGTTGATTTAACTTGTTCATCAGAAATACTACAAGTACTGATTTTTTCCTTTAATGTATCCATATTATGGTTAAACATTTCCAGTATCCGGATAAAATTACTCGGGTCACCCACATCCATTGCATTTGAAATGGTAGCAACAGCTTTTTTTGCTGTATATTTTCCTGTTTTGAAATATTCCGGAACCGTATCATTTGCGTTACATGCTGCAATGAAATGTTTCACCGGTAATCCTGCATGACTGGCCAATAATCCTGCGCAAATATTGCCAAAGTTACCACTGGGCACAGATATTACAGGCGGATGATCTTTATCTTCCCATTGCTTCCATGCAAAATAATAATAAAATTGCTGGGGCAACCAGCGGGCTATATTAATGGAGTTTGCAGAAGTAAGAAAAAGACTTTTATTTAAATTTTCATCTGCAAATGCATCTTTCACCATTCGCTGGCAATCATCAAAATTACCATCCACTTCCAAAGCATGAATATTATTACCTAATGTAGTTAATTGTTTTTCCTGCACACTGCTCACCTTTCCGGATGGGTAAAGGATAACTACTTCCACTCCATCAACTTTAAAAAATCCGTTAGCAACTGCGCCTCCCGTATCGCCAGAAGTTGCTACCAGTACAATTACTTTTTGTTTAATTTCCTTAGCAAAATAACCAAGGCACCTGCTCATGAACCTTGCTCCTATATCTTTAAAAGCCAATGTGGGTCCATGAAATAATTCCAAAGAATATATATTACCAGTCATTTTTACCAACGGAATATCAAAATCAATTGCTTCTGCAGCTATCCGTTTTAATTCTTCTTCAGGAATTGAATCACCCACATAAGAACTAATTACGTTGTAAGCAATTTCCGCATTGCTGTATTTTTCAATATCCCTGATAAATCCTTTTTCTGCCTGTGGAATATATTCAGGAAAATACAATCCTTTATCCGGAGCGAGGCCTTTGATGGTTGCTTCCCTAAAATCAATATGCAGCGATTTTCTGTTGGTACTGAAATATTTCATGGACATTTAATTTTCTTCATTCACAATTTTCACACCGGTATGGTTCAATGTGGTAACATAGGTTTTAAATTCAATTCCAATTTTTTGATAAACTTCAATCATGGATTTTTCTACCTGTTCTGCATTTTTCTTAAACTCACTCAGCATGAACACCGATGGGCCTGAGCCTGAAATACCTCCACCTAACGCTCCTGCTTCCAGGCACTTTTTCTTTACTTCATCATAACCCGGTATCAGGATACTTCTAATTGGCTCTATCAATACATCTTCCAATGAACGGCTGATGAGCTGATAATCATTTTTAAACAACCCTGCAACCAATCCAGCCACATTACCCCATTGCTTAATGGCATCTTTCAGCAAAATATCTTTCTTTAATATTTTGCGGGCATCGGATGTTTTAACTTCAATTTGCGGATGAACGATCGTTACAAATAATGGGGGTGCCGCAAGTGGAATAATATCAAGCGGAGACATAGAACGAATCAATGTTACCCCTCCATAAATACAGGGTGCAATATTATCTGCATGCTTTACGCCGGAAGCCAGCAGTTCACCATTCATTGCAAAATGCACCAGTTGTTCATTGCTAAAATGATTGCCCAGCAGGTAATTGGCGGCAACAACCGATCCGGCAGCAGCTGCAGCACTTGAGCCTAATCCGCTTCCCGGTTTTATCTGTTTGTTTACGATCATATCAAAGCCAATATCATTACCGTATGCTTCCATCAATGATAATAATGAAACGCCTGCAACATTTTTTTCAGGCTCTTCCGGTAAATTAAAATCATCTGTATGTTTGATCCTTAATCCGGGTACATGGCTGATGGATAATTCCATTTCATCATAAGGTTCATGAACGGCCATGCCGAGCACATCAAATCCGCAAACCATATTTGCAACGGTGGCGGGTATTCGCACTTTTACTTTTTCCATGATATGGTTTTAAATTCTTGCTGCACGGATAATGTCTGCAAATACACCTGATGCTGTTACTTCAGCGCCTGCACCTGCCCCTTTCACAACCAATGGCTGATCTATATACCTGTTGGTATAAAACAACACGATATTATCTTTTCCATATAAATGGTAAAAATCGTGTGAAAGATCAATGTGTTGTAAACCTACAGAAGCTTTTCCGTTCTCATATTTTGCCACAAATTTCAATTTTTTCCCTTCTGACATGGCAGCATCATATAGTTTTTTAAAATGCAACTCTTCTTTGGCCATTGCTTTATAAAAATCATCCACGCTTCCCTGCATACATGAATCCGGCATGAAAGAATTATTACTGATATCTTCCATCTGCAGTTTTGCACCTGCTTCACGGGCAAGGATCATGATCTTCCGCATTACATCTTTTCCACTTAGGTCGAGTCTTGGATCGGGCTCTGTATACCCTTCATCCTGTGCCTGCCTCACTATTTCTGCAAAAGGTTTTTTGCCATCGTAATTATTAAAAACGAAATTCAGGGTGCCGCTCAAAACCGCTTCAATCCTGTTTACTTCATCTCCGCTTCGTACAAGGTCATTCAGTGTACCGATCACCGGTAGTCCGGCACCCACATTTGTTTCAAAAAGAAATAAAGCGCTGAATTCATTGGCAAGGTCTTTCAGCTTTTTATAATTACTATAATCAGAAGATGCTGCTACCTTATTACATGCCACCACAGAAATACTTTTCGCAAGCAGTTTTTCATATAAACCAGCAACTTCTTCACTGGCAGTAACATCAACAAATACGCTGTTGCGCAAATTCTTATTTATAATGGTATCCGTAAATTCTTCCAGGTTAATGTTATTGCCGTTCTCCAGTATTTCTTTCCATTTATTCAGTTCTATCCCTTGTTCATTGAAATACATTTTCCTGCTGTTTGCCATGCCAACAACCTGTATATTCAGGGATAAATGCTGTTGAAGATACAACTGTTGCTGAAGTATCTGAGACAACAA
This sequence comes from Ferruginibacter sp., assembly GCA_018057635.1. The sequence goes on from JAGPDJ010000075.1 coordinate 3,423, forward strand.
CCTTTTACCAACATTTCCGGCACCTGCAATAAACAGGTTGAGTTGTTTGTAAGTTGTTTCAAAAAAATCTTCATGTAATACATTGATTGATTTCTTTACATCTGCAGTTGCAATTACAACAGAAATATTTCTTTCAGAAGAACCTTGTGCGATAGCCCGGATATTAACGCCGTTCCTGCCAAGCGCACTGAACATCTTTCCACTGATACCGGAATGGTTTTTCATATTATCACCAACCAATGCAACAATAGAAAGATCTTTTTCAACGATCAGCGGCAATAATTTACCTGTTTCAATTTCGTAAGTAAAAGTGTTGTCAACAGTGTTTTTAGCTTTTTGAATAAACGCTTCTTCAATACCAACACAAATAGAATGTTCTGAGGAGCTTTGTGTAATCAGGATCACGTTGATCTGTGCATTTGCCAACGCTTCAAAAAGTCTTTTTGAAAACCCCGGAATACCAACCATTCCGCTTCCCTCGAGACTAATCAATACAATTTTACTGATACTTGAAATTCCGCAAACAGCATTCCCGGTTTTATTTTCTTCATTGTGAATAATTGTGCCGGGATCTTCGGGTGCAAAAGTGTTTTTTATCCAAACAGGAATATTCTTGTTCATAACCGGTTGAATGGTTGGAGGGTAAATTACTTTAGCTCCAAAATGCGATAATTCCATTGCTTCCTGGTAAGATATGCGGGGAATCAGTTTTATATTTTTTACAATCCTGGGATCAGCAGTCATCATGCCCGAAACATCTGTCCACACTTCAAACACTGTTGCATTGCAGGCAGCGGCCAAAATAGCACCCGTATAGTCAGAGCCTCCTCTTCCCAATGTAGTAATATCTCCGTTGCTGCTGGAAGCTATAAAGCCGGGTAAAATAAACAGGCTGCTTTCTGAAGCCAAAAAAAATGCTGTAATCTTATTATTTGTTACCGGGAAATCTACAGCTGCTTTGCCAAAATTTGCATCAGTTGTAATCAAATCCCTGGAATCTTTCCATTCATTTTCAACCGACATAGATTGTAGCTTTGCTGACAATATTTTAGAAGACATTATTTCACCATAACTGATGATCCTGTCTTTTGTGCGTTCCGATAATTCACCGATCAGGAAAATCCCATTACAGATATCACTGATATCGTTGCATATTTTTTTAACCTGGCTGAGCAGGTTGCTTTGCATATTTACCGGTATAACAGTTTTTACAACATCCAGGTGGCGTTTTTCCAATTCAACCAGCAATGATTTATAAGACTCATCAGATAGTGAAGCCAATGTTGCAATTTTCAACAAGGTATCTGTAACAGCACCCATTGCAGAAACAACCACTGCTGTACGTCCTTTTTTGTGTGAATTGGTTATGATGTCAGCAACCCTGCTTATGTTGACCGCATTTTCTACAGAACTACCTCCAAATTTTAAAATCTGCATAAAACTCTTTTAAGAAATAAAAAATAAAAATGAAAACCCTGGTGAGGGAAGGCATAACGCCCGGGGATGATATGAAAATGTACAACCCTATCGGGTTGTTATAAATCCTGTTGTTGAAAAAGCTGTATTGATTAAATACCGGCTATCAACATGATTGATGCAACGTAAACTGTAATTAATATTAAATGATATAAAATGCATGTGTAACCGAAGATAAAGAAATTCGTTGTAGAAAAATTGTATTTCAGCTGGGATTATCCTAAAAAAGTGCATAAAGGACTAAAAAAAATGATACCGCCAATAGTATTTCTACTGATTTTTTTAATATAAAATACTTATTATCAGCACATTAAATAACTAATGAAATATTTCAAGAATAATTACCATTTTTGATGGAAAGCACTATCTTTACAGAGCTTTAATGGATTTAGTTTTCACTGTTGGCTGATTTAACTTTTATTGAGTCGTTTTCAGTTCATTGTAGCAACTAAGTCATTATGGGTTTTTATTTAATTATTAAACGTTTTTTACAATGAACATCTATGTAGGAAATCTAAGTTGGTCTATGACTGATGATGATTTAAGCAATCTTTTCACACAGTATGGTAGTGTTACCAGTGCAAAAATTTTGAAAGACAAAATGAACGGCCGCAGTAAAGGTTTTGGTTTTGTTGAAATGGAAGACGAAGAAGCAGCTAAGACTGCAATCGCCAATTTAAACGAAACTGAAGTTCAGGGCCGTAAATTGATTGTTAACGAGTCACAACCTCGCCAGGAAGGTGATCGTCCAAAACGCAGTTTCGGCGGCGGCGGTGGCGGCGGCTATAAGAAAAGTGGCGGCGGTGGATACGGCGGTGGCGGTGGACGCAGCGGCGGCGGTTATGGCGGCGGCGGCGGACGTAGCAGCGGCGGTAACGGCGGTGGATACAACAGGGATTATTAATATTCTCTTTATATCATTAAATGAACCTCTCAATTTATTTTGGGAGGTTTTTTTGTGACTTCCCGGCAACACAAAATATTATTTCCCCATAATCACATTATTAATTGAGTAGTACTAATTAGAATTTAAAGCATGTAGATGATATTTTAAGCGCACAAGTACACAAAAACTGAATATTAGGATTAAACTAACTGACATATCTGAATTTGAAGCAATACCCTTGCACCGGATAAAATCAAGTAAACAGCGTCTTGGCTTTTTTTCTCTGATATATGGCAGTTTAATTAAATTTATCTAAATTGTAAGATATACCCGATATATGAAACAATTATTCACTTTTACCATTTTATTATTTATATTATGTAAAGGATACGCAGGTAATATTTCCATTTCATTCATAACACCGCAATCAAACCAGCTTTCAGGTAGTACATTATCAATATCGGTATCAGTAGTTTCCACTTACCAGGTTACAAATGTTACAGCGAATGTAAGCGGACATCAATCAGCACTTGTTTACGATAACTGGTCAGGGTATTTTACCGGCAGCCTTCTACTTACGGGATTAGCTGAAGGAATTACTTACCAACTGGATGTAGTGGTAACAGATATTTTCAATACCCAGCAACCCGCTTCCATAAATTTTATTTATGCTAACCCGCCCGCAGTTAATATCAATTTACCTTTAGCATATACCAATGCCTACCCTTCCCTGGCAGTTAAGGCTAACTGCACCGGGCCGGATACCAGTACACTTCGGGTAAAAATTCAGGTTGGCTTTCAAACTGCTTTTGATCAAAATTTCAGCAATGCTATTGATACCAGTATCCGGCTTCACCCCTCCCAGTCAGCATATGCAGTGATCTACTTTTCAGCAACAGATAGATGGGGGCAGGTAACCAATACGAACAGAATCATTCTTTTTGATAGCAGTATTTTTTTATCACCTATATATACAGGGCATGATAAGATATTTGATTTTAATTATAATAAAGTAATCGAGGTAGATGAACAATATCAGGGTAAGATCGTTGACATTGCCAGTGCTAATTCTACAGTTGTAGGCAATGGACTACCTCACCGCATAGATAATGAGGGTTTAACGTATATTACTCCATTTGGAGTAATATACGGCCAGAATCAAAATGGCCATCCGTACGACTGGAATAATGCGGTTCTGTATTCAATTGGCCCGGGCGATGGATCTACAAAAAAAACCATAAACAGCAGCGGTCAGTATGCCACCTGGCAAAGAGTTGCCGGCCCAAATCAGACAGATGTTTATTTAAGAAATCTTGCAACCCAAAGCGACCAGGTTATTGCTACTTTTTATGAATATTTTGAAGACAACAGTGTTGCTTCAAACGGAGTTGTTGTATATAGGAATGATCAGTCAAATCTTATTAAATATAAGAATGGTATGCTTATACCATTAACCAATAATGACGGTTTTACCATATTCAATTTAAATCCGTTAACTGATGGTAACTATGTTGCCTATTTGAAAAGACAGGTAATGTTCAATGAATTCGCTATTTATTTACACAACGGAGTTTCAGAAATCTTACTAAGTGATCTTGGCGCTTATACAGCAGGTGAGGGCCCGCAACCAGGAGCAAATTACCAGGTGAATAATAAATTTATAGCCTATAACAAACCAGGCACTTCCGGCCAACTGCAGATATGGCTAAGGGATAGTACAGGAGTAAATACACAGGTAACCTATTTTAATACAAGCAGCACCATTGAAGGTCTTTCTCCTAACGGCGATATCGTGTATAAAAATGATGGTAAAAGATATTATGCCAAAAAAGGGGTAGTACAGGTACCAAGGTCATTGGGTGAAGCTGTTGGAAGAGTGTGCTACCGGGATTCTTCGTGGTATGTTTTAGAAGGAAGGTATGTGAAAAAACTTCTGGTAAATGCCTATGTAACTGTAGCTAATGGAAACTGGAATGATCCATCAATATGGGAAAACAATATGGTACCACCACCCAATGCTGACATCATTATATTAAATACCGTTATAGTGAATGTAAATACAACCTGTAACTCTTTACATGTTAATCCCCCTGGAAGTGTTACCGTATCAACTGGTGTTACATTTACGGTATTGCATTAGCAATTTTATTCTATCATACCAATAACATTATTAAAACGATGATGCTTAAATAGCCTGCATACTTTTAGCAAAATACCTGCTCAAAAATGCACAATTCAATTTACCAGGATGTTTTGATGTTTCTTATTTACAGGAGTTAAATGGATTTAAGACCCTGTTTATTCTCCTTACAACATTAATACAGATGACAGGTTCAGCAAAATTATCTGGATTCAAAATATAAAAAAAAGACAACTTGTTAAGCCCAAAATTCCTTGCATGAATTTTTGCTTCTGCTCCTTTTACGTACAGATAGCAACATATTATCGGGTTTCTATAACAACTATAAATATATAAGGCATGAAGTGCTTAAAAATCTACAGGCTGAATTCCCATACGCTCCTATAATTTCCAAATTTTTCAACATAGCCCAGGAAGGAGTTATAAAACGGATCAGCTCCAATGGTGGCACTATCTCCGATAACAAACAATTGTTCTTTTGCCCTTGTAATAGCCACATTCATTCTCCGGTAATCTTTTAAAAAACCAATCTCTGTTTCATCATTGCTCCTCACCAGAGACAATATGATTGTTTCTTCTTCCTGGCCCTGGAAGCTGTCGATGGTACTGATTCGCATTTGTTTGGGCAAAACTTCCTTTGCTGCTGCAACCTGTCCGGCATAAGGAGAAATAAAAGCTGTTTTCTG
>JAGPDJ010000076.1 GCA_018057635.1 Ferruginibacter sp.
GGTTAAATCCATCAGTCCCTTTTTGTATATTATCAAGGCTTTTATTCAAACGGATCACCATCCCGCTGTCTTTCAGCAAAGCATTTACAGCTCCTTTACCGTTATTTATATCCTGTTGCAATCCGTTAACAACTTTACCAATCTGTTGCGAAAGTGAATCTGCTTCATCACCTACAGCTTTTATTTTAAGGATAGCAGTATTGAGGTTGCCCGCAAAAGCAGTATCTGTAAGTAAAACGCCCAACGACCCTTTCCCTTTTTTAACATCCAGCACAATACTGTTCAGTACAATTACCATATCATTTGCATGCTGTGTGGCCTGCCTGATATTGGCACCTGATTGACGGATATCTGCCGGCAGGTTTTTATCATTTAATAAATCCCACAAGGCAGTGCTGTGATTGATCTGGTCGACAGTAACTTTCAGGTTAGCCGCAATTAAAGCGATCTCATTATTTGTTTTATAGAGTGTTCGCAGCATTTCATCTGTATCAACCAGTTTCCTTGATAGCAGGATATCTCCATCTTCTATCAGTGCTGAAGGTTCCTTTACAGCGATGATATTGATAACTTTATTGCCCACCAATCCATCCGTACCAATAGAAACTACAGCGTTCTTGTGAATGACAGATCTCATTTTCTGATCAACGATCATGATCACTTCCATGGTTGTATCATTCAGGATATTCACTTTTTTTACAGTACCTACTTCAATCCCACCAAACCGGACATTATTCCCTGCTTTTAATCCCTGTACATTTTCAAACCTGGCTTTCAGTTTAAAATTAGATCCAAACATATTACGATTCCGGCCTATCATGTATAGAAGCAGGATCAAAAATAAAAGTCCCAGTAAAATAAATACACCCAGTTTAATATTATTGAAGGGTTTATTTGCCATGGTCATTTACAGTTTTTCATTTACTCAAAAAATTGTTTCACTTTAATGTCTTCCACATGCTGAAGTTCTTCATAAGTGCCCGAAGCATAACATTTCCCGTCAACCAGCACAGCTATCCTGTCGCCTGCCATGCGTACACAATTCATATCATGTGAAATAATAAGTGAAGAAGTGTTGTATTTTTTTTTGATCTCCACCATTAATTCAATTATCTCCTTGGCGGTAATTGGATCAAGTCCTGTTGTTGGTTCATCATAAAGGATAATATCAGGTTTCAGAATAAGCGTTCTCGCCAGTGCTACCCGTTTACGCATGCCACCAGATAATTCTGCAGGCATCATATCAATCGTATGTTCAAGACCCACATCTTCAAGTGCATTTAAAACCATTTTATTCACTTCATCCTGTGAAACTTTTATCCAGTGACGGCGTAGTGGGAATTCCAGGTTATCTCTTACAGTCATGGAATCATATAGTGCATTGCTTTGAAACAGGAACCCTATCTTAGCACGGATCTTATCCAGCTCAACTGCATCCAGCTCAGGAATATTGCTGCCAAATATCTCAATGGTTCCTTTATCTGGTTTCATCAACCCGATAATACATTTTATTAGTACAGATTTTCCGGAACCAGATTTTCCCAGAACAACCAGGTTTTCTCCTTTATTCAGATTTATTTCAAAACCAGCCAATACATGATTGTTGCCAAATGATTTATGTAAATCACGGATTAATATTACCGGTTCTTCTTTTATCATTATTGAAGAGTCACCGTTAAAAGGAGCATTTATATTATTAATTGACTGAGTTGTCATTGATAAAAAATGTGAATACTAATTTTTATATTTTATTCTTTAATTAAAGCCCAGTAAATCGGCAATCTGAACTGCGAGCAGGTCAATCACAAATATCATGATGGATGAAACTACTACAGCAGCGTTAGCACTTCTGCCTACCCCTTCGGTACCTTTCTTACTGTTATACCCTTTAAAACAACCTATTATCCCTACGGCAAATCCAAAGAAAAAAGTTTTGTAAAATGCAGGCATAATATCTTTAAAGGAAAGGTTGTCGAATACCTGGTTCCAGAAAAGACTGAAACTGGTTACGCCACGGATATTCACACCCAGGTAAGAGCCATATAATGAAATGGCATCACTTAGCAAGATCAAAACAGGCAACATGAACGTTGCAGCCAATACCCTGGTAACAACAAGGTATTTAAAAGGGTTTGTACCGCTTACTTCCATTGCATCTATCTGTTCTGTAACTTTCATTGACCCGAGTTCTGCGCCAATACTCGAGCCGATCTTTCCTGCAAATATCAGTGCTGTAATTACTGGCCCTATTTCCCGGATTATAGCAATACCAACAATTACAGGTATCTGCGATTCAACACCATAATCTACCATAGACGGCCGTAGTTGCATGGTGAGTACCAATCCCATAATGAAACCGGTTAATCCTACCAATGGCAATGAATTGTAACCGATCACATAACACTGGCGGAGAAATTCGGCGAATTCATAACGTGGGCGGAAACATTGTGTAAAGAAACGACCCGTAAAGCGGGATAATTCTCCCAACTCATTTAAAAAAGACCTTACAGTATCATTTTTTGCCAGGAGCATATGATTAGTTTAATTCCGCAAAAACAATTACAAGCGTTTATGTTCTTAAACAATACCTGAAATTGAGACATTCACAACCGGTATATATTGATACAACAAAATTAATTCATATAAAGATGTACCTTATGACTGGCATCATTATTCATTTTGACAGCTATCATACATCATCGTAATATCCCATGAATGAGTTTGGGAAAGTTATCAGTAATTTTATGGTTGATTAATAACTTTTAAGCATTTATCATTTATTTAGTTTCGATATTGCAAACACTAACATGTTGATTTTTACAAAATAACAAATGGATTCACTTACACATATTGCACTTGGCGCCTGTATTGGTGAAGCCTTTTTTGAAAAAGGTTTTGGTAAAAAGGCAATGATATGGGGTGCACTTGCACAAAGTATCCCTGATATAGATTTCCTCGCAACCTTTTGGACAACCACAACGGAAAACCTGCTTGCACACAGGGGTTTTACTCATTCCATATTGTTTGCACTGCTTATCACACCCATATTTGCTTTAGCAGCAGATAAGATCCACCGGCCCCACAACATTGCTTTCAGGAAATGGATATTATTCTTTGCAACGGAAGTATTTCTGCATTTATTCATAGACGGATTCAATAATTATGGAATAGGTTGGTTAGAGCCATTCAGCCATACAAGGTTTTCATTCAATGCCATTTATGTAGCAGATATTTTCTTTTCCATTTGGGCTGGAATAGCATTGTTGATGCTGATCATATTAAATTCACATAGTAACAAAAGAACTTTCTGGTGGAAATTTGGTGTTATCATACCATTCATTTATCTCTCTTATTGTACGATTAACAAAATAAAGATTGATCATGATGTAAAATCAATTTTTGCAAAACAACATATTCCGCATAAAAGATATTTTACCACTCCTGCCCCATTGCAAAACTGGTTATGGTTTGTAGTTGCCGGTAATGACAGCGGGTATCATGTGGGATTCCGTTCATTGTTTGACAAAAACCGAGAAATTGATTTTCAGTATTTTCCATGTAATGACAGTTTGATTAAAGACCTTTCAGATCATGAAGACCTGCTTAACCTGATCCGGTTCTCACAACAATTTTATACTGTGGAAAAATGGCATGATACACTGGTATTTAATGACCTCCGCTTTGGTCAAATCATTGGCTGGAAAGAACCAAAAGGAAAATTTGTTTTTCATTATTTTCTTAAACATCCCGATGATAATAACCTGGTGATACAACGTGGAAGATTTGCCAAATGGGACCTGGATGTTGCCAAAGCTTTAATAAGGCGGATTAAGGGCAATTAAACTTTCTTTTTATAGTAAAAAGTGAATAAATAAAAAACCATCCGGATAAACTGGTAAGAAAACCATCTCGCAAACTGCTTAATAATATTTTTTGTCTTTAAATGATGTTCCTGTGTGATCCTCTCACAATCTTCATTGATGATTTTTCCTAACAGTTCCCTTACTTCCTTTGTAAATCCCGGATTACGAACATCCAGGTTTAATTCTATACTTGCATAAGCACTTATATTATTGATATTATAAGAACCAACCGTCATCCATTTATCATCACACACGGCTATTTTTCCATGAAGGATATTTTTCTGGTACTCATATAATTCAATCCCATTTCTCAGTAGCCAGTCATACAGCCAACGTTCTGCATATTTGGCTGTTTTAATATCTGAAGAACCGGCAGCTATCACTTTGATCTTAACACCCCGGTTAATTGCATGAACGATCTGCCTCCGGATTACCTTACCCGGTAAAAAGTAACTGCATAAGATCGTAACTTCTGAATTTGCATTGCGCAGCATTTCTATGTATGAACCTGAAATTTCATTTTTACGGCGTACCCAATCATTCCTTCGCATTCTGACTTCACTCCGGTTTTGGGGTAGTATTTCAAAACCTGCGGGGTTTGCCTCACATGTTGCAGGTATTACCATTTGTGGATACCCTTTCCATGTTTTCCAGCATAGTAAGCAAAGATCTTTGGCAATTTCCCCTTCGGCATGTAATGCAAAATCAAGCCAGGCAGTCTTTCCGTCAATATCATTATACCGGTTGGCAATATTAATACCGCCCACCAATGCATGCCTTGAATCGAAAACAGCTACTTTGTGGTGCATGCGCCTGCCAAAATAAAAATACGGATTCCTGAACAATGGTTCAAAATAACGAAAACGTATACCTGCTTCTTTTAATCCGGCTATAAATGAAGCTGGTAAAGACTGCGAAGCATAACCGTCTGCCATCAGGTAAACAGTTACCTTTCTTTTCACAGCATGCTTAAGGGCTTCAGCCACCAATCTGCCGGTTTCATCATTATCAAAAATGTATGACTGAATATGTATGATCTCTTTTGCCCCTTCTATGAGTTGTATCAACAGGTCAAAATACATTTTACCTCCCCGGATCAGCCTGACCTGGTTTAAAGTTGTAAACTTTTTTGAAACGGAAGATATCCTGGATGGCATAATGCTGAAGAATACCTGTTTAAATTTATTTACCGGTAAGTTAATATTAAATTCTTTAAAGAAAGCTCTTGTATGTATAATTAATGGACCAATTTTCACAGTTTCACCTTGACAGACATCATACTCATTGCTAATGGCTATCATTTACAGCAACTGAATGAAACAATAGCTTTGACAGGAAGAAGTGGATCATTAAACATTAAATCAAATAAAATGGCAAGTACTATTGCAACTTATTATTCAGATGAACTGATCGACTGGAACGAATCAATCTTATTTTACAATAAAGAGACCGATGATCTGTCGCAAAAACTGGGTGATGTGCTGAGGCGCAATTCCATTGTTGGCATTGCTGAAAAAGTAGAATCACAGCAGGAATTACTGAACCTGGCATCTGATAAATTTTACAGGCTGCAGATTGATATCCAGCAACAACAGGAATTTTTAAAAACTGACAGTACTTTTATTGATGACAGCTTCATCAGCGAAGAAACAGAGAAAAAACAAACTGAACTGCGAAAACAGATGCAGTTAATGGAAAAAGAATACATAGATGTAAAATTCAACTGTTATGATTTCCTGTCAGGAACTCTGAAAAAATAATTTTTAATACCTTATAAATTTTCATTCAAATAAAATTTCCACTCATTTGATGTGATCAATTAATGCATAAAAAAAGCTATTATATTATAAATGGTATAACCGTTTATCGTTTGATAGCTGCTCCTTTGCTTGCATTCCTGATCATATTTAACCTGCCGGGCATTTTCAAATGGCTGCTTGCCGCAAGTTATTTAACGGATGCCATTGACGGATATCTTGCCAGGAAATACAAAGTAACAAGCATTGCCGGTGCCAAACTGGATTCTGTTGCTGATTATTTTACCATTATTGTATCCATTGCCGGTATTATTGTATTTAAACCGGAGTTTCTTAAACAGGAACTAACGCTTATCATTTCCCTGGTTTCACTTTTTATTATACAGACTTTAATTGGATTGATACGATATGGCAGGCTTACCAGTTTTCATACTTATGCTGCAAAAGCATCAGCCATACTATTTGTAATTTTCCTGCTCACCCTTTTCTTTTTCACTGACCAATATAGCCTGCTATTTTATATAACAGCAAGTGTACTTGTTGCAGAACTAATAGAAGAGATCATATTGTGTTTCCTGCTAAAAAAATGGGAAGCAGATGTAAAAGGGCTGTATTGGGTTATAATGAAAAAAAAACAACAGCAAAAAGAGTAACAAATATCTGTTTTAGGTATAAAGTGTATTGTTTGCTGCTGGTTTCAGAGTATTTACTAAAAATAAATTATCAGGAATGTATCGGGCACAATAAAAATTTACCCTTAATCCAGCCTTTTTGATGTTAATCTTCTAAATTACAAGAACAGGCTATCTCCTTTTTTATTTTTCCTTCTTGAAAATGCCTTTTCAATTTCCACGGCAACAAATACCAGCGAAGCAACAACTCCAACCCCAATGAATTCTGTAACCGATAATGATTCTGTTTTAAAAATCGGCTGCAGGAAAGGAGTATAAGTTACAACACCCTGAAGCACAAAGGTCAGCAAAACTGAAATGATCAATGGCTTATTGGAAAATATTCCTATGGAAAACAATGATTGATTTTCTGACCGGATTGCCAGTATATGAGCCATTTGTCCCAGGCAAAGCACATTAAAAACAATGGTTTGCCAGTGTAGCCCGTTTTTAATAGCATAACTCTGTGCTCCGAGTGCAATACCAGCCATCAGCATTCCAACCCAAATCATGTGAAACCCCCTTCCGTTTGAAAAAACACTTTGCTGAGGAGGTCGCGGAGGCCTGTTCATGATATCCTTTTCAGATTTTTCAAATGATAATGTAATGGCTGGTAATCCATCTGTTACCAGGTTGATCCATAAAATATGTATCGGCAATAATGCAATGGGCAAACCAAAGAACGGGCCCAGCAACAAAGTCCACAACTCACCCGAATTAGTAGTCATCAGGTATTTGATAAATTTCAGGATATTATCATAAATTCGCCTGCCTTCCTTCACAGCATTTACAATGGTGGAAAAATTATCATCCATTAATATCATGTGAGCAGCTTCTTTTGATACATCCGTTCCCGTTATACCCATGGCAATCCCGATGTTGGCTCTTTTTAGTGAAGGAGCATCATTCACCCCATCGCCAGTCATGGCAACATAATGTCCTTTTTCCTGCAGTGTTTTTACAATATGTAATTTTTGCTCCGGCGATACACGTGCATATACTTTTATCTTTTCAACTTTTGCCAGGAAACTGTCTTTATCCAATGCTGCAAGTTCATTACCGGTAATGATCAGATCGGTTGTGTCGTTTAAAATACCAATACGCCTGGCAATGGTTTTTGCGGTCAGTGGATGGTCTCCGGTAATCATCACCGGAACAATACCTGCTGTTTTGCAATCTGCCACAGCACCGGTCACTTCCTCTCTTGGAGGATCAATCATACCACACAGCCCCAGGAACTCCAGCTCTTTTTCGCACAATTCACTAACAGGTTTTTCAGGTAATTTTTCCCAATACCTGACTGCAAAACCCAGCACCCGCTGGCCTTCCAATGCCATTTCATCTACCTGTTTCTGTAAAGCAGGGATGTCGGTATTTACACACCGCTGCAGCAGGATATCAGGTGCTCCTTTTGTAAATGCAATGATCTTATTTTCATGTTGATGAAAAGTAGTCATCAGTTTCCTGTCGGAATCAAAAGGTATTTCAGCAAGCCTTGGCCAGGCATCATTGCTTATATGTTGTTCTTTTGCAATTTCAAGGAGTGCTATTTCCGTACTGTCTCCTTTTATATTATCTCCATCTGCAATGGCATCATTGTTTAAGGCACAGGCATGTAACAGTAAAGAAACGTTTTCCTGTTGCCCGGCAGCTAACAGGTCTTTTCTTTCAAATAAATTGTTATTCACAAAAATCTTTTCAACATGCATTTTATTTTTAGTAAGTGTTCCGGTTTTATCTGTGCAGATATAAGTTACAGAACCAAGTGTTTCTACAGCAGGCAGTTTCCTGATCAGGCTGTTATGGCGTATCATCCGTTTTGCAGCAAGGGCGAGTGAAATTGTGATCACAGCAGGTAAAGCTTCTGGAATAGCAGCCACTGCCAACGATATGCTTGTCATGATCATTTTAAAAATATCTTCACCACGCAACCAACCGGCCACAAAAAACAACACACACAGAAACAACACCAGCACAGACAATTTTTTACCAAATGACAGCATTCGCTGCTGGAGTGGTGTGAGCACCTCATCTTCCTGTAACATTTTGGCGATCCGCCCAAGTTCTGTTTGCATACCGGTAGCAACAACAATTGCAGAACCGCGTCCGTATGTTACAAAGGTACCCTTGAATGCCATATTCTTCCTGTCTCCAATTGGCAAGTCATCTGTTTCCAATGAATCAGCCATTTTTTCAACTGCATGTGATTCACCTGTGAGCGCAGCTTCTTCTACTTTTAAATTAACGGATTCGGTTATACGCACATC